>CAYUTA010000005.1:0-82473 GCA_964447605.1 uncultured Oscillospiraceae bacterium
GGGCTTTTTGTTTTGCCTTGCCCCGCCGCTACGGCCATTTCTTTGCCGTCGATGCTTTTTTCACGCTAAACTCCGCCGACCTCCCGGGCGGTATCCATCAGGGCGTAGATGCTGAACTCGTCGCGATCCGGATACGGCGGGAACATGTTCGGCACGGTGGAACACTGGATTGACTTGGCAAACTCCAGCTCCGCGTCAATCCGCGCCGCAGTTTCCGCGATGGCCTGCTTGAGCGAGTGAACCGCGGCGTTGATGCCATTTGAAAGCATACGGAATTCCGGATTGGCGGTCACCCTGACGCGCTCCTCCAGGTCCCCCGCGGTGATCTTTTCCAGCGATTCATTCACCGAATAGATGCCGCTGATGACAATTCGCCGCACCAGCCACGATATCAGCCCAAACACCGCAAGAAACAGGATAAGGTTGCTCACAACCAGAAAGACGGCCGTCTGCTGGCGCGTGGTATACAGCTCGTTTTCGGGTACCATGCCGGCAAGCCGATATGCTTCATATTGCGTCATCACGCAAAGGAAGCGCTTTCCGTCAACCTTCACAAAATGCGCCTTGCCATCCGGGAATTTTTCGGCGTCAATGCCCAACTCCGAGAGGGTTTTGCCAATAAAGCTTCGGTTGCCGTCGCTGACGACGGTTCCGTCCTGAATCACGGCGATTTCACCCGCGCTCCCAATCCGCAGGCTCGGCGAAAGGTTTTTGATATCCGCCAGCACAAGGCTGGCCTGCAGGCGCTCCGGAAAAAAGCCGATCTGCACAAAACCTTTTCCATCGGCCAGGCTAAAGCCGGCGTATTGCATAATCTTGCCGTCCTCATAACCGCGCGTCCGCGGATCCTGCACCATGCCTGTTCCGGGATGATCGAGCAGCTTCAAGAAATCCGCGGATTGCTCCGCGTCGGCCATGTTGTATCCGACAACCTCGGGATGCGTGGAATACGCGATCATACCGGACGCATCGATCACATGCAGCTCGTCGACATTAATCAGCCCCAGCATCCGCTCCATCCATTGTCCGTCGGCCGCGCGTTCATCGTCTTCATTGAGGAATTCCGCAAAAACCCTTGCCTTGGTCATGGCTTCCGCGCAATTGTCCCGCAAAACGGCGGCCAGGTTTTTGTTGTTGCTTTCAATCTGTTCGCAGACGTCGTCCAGACGCTCCCGAATCAGGATTTCCGAATGTGCCAGCGACTGCCGGGTCTGAATTATGAAGGAAAGCGTCAGCGTGACCGCAAACGCAGCGGCAACAAAAAGCAACAGCCAGATTTGAAAGGTTTTGCGCATACGCCCCCGCTTACTCGATGGTCAGGATATCGACAAATCCCGTGATTTCAAACACTTCCATAATGGTTTCGTTCACGTTTTTCAGCGTCATCTCCCCCTGCCTCTGCATCACCTTCTGCGCGGCAAGCAACACGCGCAGCCCCGAGGAGGAAAGGTATTCCAGTCCAGAAAAGTCCAGTATCAGCCTGCTCACGCCGTCGAGCGAGCGCTTCAGGTCCACCTCGAATTCCGGCGCCGTGACGGTGTCGAGCCTGCCGGTCAGCGTATAGGTCAAAGCGCCGTCTGCGGTCTGTTTTTCAATGGTCATACCAATCTTGCCCCCCTTATACGTACAGTTGTCAAGCATTGCGGCATCACCATATATCCCGGTTAAACATTGGCCGAATGTGGTAAATTCAGTTTATTATACATAAAAATGGCGGAAAAGTCACAAAATTATCTCAGACAAAATCCATTATTTTCATTCGCGCGCGGCGCATGTATAATGTTTCTATGAAAGCAACGGATAACGAATGGATCAAGACGCTCGGCGGCACGCTGTATTCCGGCTTTGCCGCACAGGCCGGTATGGGAAAACGCATGTTCAAAATCATGCTGGAGGAGACGCGCGTGCTCCGTACGCTTGCGGCGCAGCGTTGGGATGCAACCAATGTCTGCCATGCCGCGCTCGATGCGTGCGCGCCGCTTATGCTGCGGCTTTGCGATGAGCCGGACGGCGGCTGGCTTGCAGCTGTTTACGAGCGCCTGTGCTATGGCCTGTTCCCCGCCGCGCAGCCGTCCGCGCCCCCGGCGGGGCGGACCAACGCAATCGGTTTTTACATAACCGTGCTGCGCGCGGCCATTGCGCACGAAGCGGCGCTGCGCCCTTACGACCCGCTCACGGACATCCGCTTTGCCACAGAGGAGGAGCGCGCCCATAGCCGCGTGCCCGAGGAATATGCCGCGTTTGAGCGTGCGGTGCGCGACGCGGGATACGTCGAGACCATGCGCCTTGCGCGTGAAATCCTGTCGTTTGACCCGCTTTCCCACACGGCGGGCGTGCATCACGTCGCGGTACATATGGCGCGCCAGGCCGCGGCGGCCGGCATCCCTGTGGACGTCGCACTGGTTTCCGCCGCGTCGCTCAGCCATGACATCGGCAAATTCGGCTGTCGGAACGATGACGCAAAGCGCATCCCGTACCTGCATTATTATTTTACGGATCAGTGGCTGCAGCGCTATCATCTGCCGCAGATCGCGCACATTGCGGCAAATCACAGCACGTGGGATCTGGAGTTCGAAAATCTGCCGATCGAATCGCTCATGCTCATTTATGCGGACTTTCGCGTGCGCGGCACGCGCTATGGCGAAGGCAACGAGACCATCCGCATTCATACGCTCGCCGAAGCCGGCGAACTCATATTTGGCAAGCTTTCCAACATGGACGCAAAGAAACGCCGCCGCTACAGCCGCGTTTACCGCAAGCTATGCGACTTTGAGGGATATCTGATAGAGCAGTCCATAAATCCCGATCCGGCTTCGGACACGCCGCTGCCTGTGCGCCATACCGACGTTGCGCTGCAAAATGACGCTGAAGCGGTCCGCACGCTCACGCACATGGCCGTAGAATACAACATCCGCCTGATGCACTCCGTCAGCACAAGCGCATCGTTTGAGCGGCTGCTCGAGCGAGCGCGCAGCGAAAAGAATCTTGAGAGTATCCGCACCTATCTCAACCTGTTCGACGAATATTTTACCTACATGAGCCGCGAGCACAAGCTGCTGCTGCTCAATTTCCTCTATGAGCTGCTGATGCATCATGAAAGCGACGTGCGCAGACAGGCTGGTAAGCTGATGGGCCGTATTCTGGCAAACAGCGGACTGCAATACCGCAAGGAGCTGCCCGAACACGCGCCGGAAACCGCCATCGCGCCCACGCTCTGTGAAATGCTCGGCCAATGCGCGGCGCTGTGGAAATCGTTTCTCGACCTGTTGATCGAGCCTGACCCAAAGATTACCAAACGGCATGCCACGCGCATTTGCAATTCCCTGAAGGTTGTGGTCGGCAGCGTGTTTGATTCATGTAAGTGCAGGGATGTGCGCATGTATCTTGCCCCCTACCTGCGCCGGCTGACGCAAGATGCGCCGACAGACCGCTTTCCGCTGTGCGACAGCATTGTGCACGTACCTGCCGGCCTGTTCTCCGCCGAGGAGCTGAATATGCTGATCGCCTTTGCCGCCCCCATGCTGCGCGACGATAAGCAGCGCCTGCAGGTCTGCGCCCTGCGCGCGCTCATCTACCTTGCCCAAAACCGGCTGGGCGAGGTGCGCAGCGGCATTTCCGCCCTGCTTGCAAGCGTGCGCTTTGCCGGGGACAGCGCGGCGGCCTGTCTTGCCGCAAAGCTCAACAGCTTGCTCGGCGTCGGCGTGCGCACCCCCGCACATGAACTGTTTGGCGTCAATGCCGTGTCGGAGCTGTATTTGGATAACCTCAAGTCGGCGGTTCACTGGGTGGTAAAGGTCGCCAACATCGACCGCCTGGCCGACTATGCCCGGGCCTTCCCATCCGACGCTTTCCATGTTGCCTCGCACCTGAGCAACCTTTTGCTCATCTCCGAGCATCTTCCCGTCCGCGAACACGCGGGCCGTGCGCTGGCGGAACTGACCCCGTGCCTGAGCGTCGACCAGTGCAACGAAATCGTCGTGGATCTGTGCCGCGGGCTGGAGGCCGGACAGGCCGAATTTTCCAGGTACGTCCCCCCCTGTCTGAGCGTGCTGGCGCGCCATCTTCCGGCTACCGAGCAGGAGGAGACCATCTCCCTTTTAGAGCGCATGGTGCGCTCGAGCAATGCGCGGGCCGCAAGCGCGGCGCTGGCGACCTTCGGCGCATTTCTAAGCGGATTGACCTCCGACAGCGACGAGCACGACCTCTTTTTAAGCCGTCGAAGCGAACGCATTGTCGGCATACTGATGGCGGGGCTGGCGCACTTTGACGACGCGGTGCACCGCACGGCGTTCTCCGTTCTCTGCCGCGGTGTGTTCAGCGCCGAAAGCCTGCCGTTGTCACGGCGTCGCGCGCTCTTTTTGCAGATCAACAAAAAAGGGCTCACCATTATCCGGGAGCGCGCCGGCAACGACGTCACGTTCTTCAACACGGCCGCGATGTTGAATCACCTGTACCGCATGATTATCGACTGCGAGGTGCTGCTTGGGCCGTTTGCCTTCCCGCAACCCGGCGCGGCTGCGTTCTTCCCCGGCACATTCGACCCGTTTTCCAGCGGACATAAGCGCATCGTAACCGAAATTCGCGCGCTCGGCATGGAAGTATACCTTGCCGTAGACGAATTCTCCTGGTCCAAACGCACCCAGCCCAAGCTGCTGCGCCGCCAGATTGCGTTGATGTCCGTGGCAGACTGCGCGGGCGTATATCTGTTTCCGGACGATATCCCCATCAATATTGCAAATCCAGACGATCTGACGCGGCTGAAGCATCTGTTCGGCGGCCGGCAGGTTTATATCGTGGCCGGCAGCGACGTGATTGAAAACGCCTCCGCCTATGCCGACCCAAAAAACCGGAACGGCGCCTGCTACATGGACCACATCCTGTTTGCGCGCGGGCGTTCCGAAACGGAACGGGAAAAACCGCCCGCGCTTGAACGGCTCCGGGGTCAGGTCGTCGAGCTGGCGCTGCCGGTGTTCTATGAGGACGTCAGCTCCACGCGCATCCGGGAGTTTATCGATAAAAATCTTGAGATTTCCATGATGGTCGATCCGATTGTAGAAGCGTTCATCCATGACAACAGCCTGTATCTGCGCGCGCCGCAGTACAAGCGCACCATGCAGCCGACGGAGCGGATGTTCGCTTTCCTGACAGAGGCGGACGGTTCCACCGCGCGCATGCTTAAAGCCATGCCGGAGGCGTTTGCCGATCGAATGCTGCAGGCGCTGCGGAGCGGAAGCGGGCGCGCGGTTGTATGTACCGACGGCAAGGATGCGACCGCATCCGGCGCAATCTATGCGCATTCCATCAATGCGTCCGGCCTGCTTGCCGAACTTGGCAGCATTGAACGCGCGGAATACGTGCGCATGCACACAAGCGGAAAAATCCTCTGCATCGACGGCGTGGCGTGCGGCGGCGCAGACGAGATTGCGGAGCTTGCAAACGAATTGCTCAGCAACAGTCTTGCCGACGAGCATATCTATGCGCTCTACCGTGTGCAGGGCGGGGACGATCCGCTGGCCGACGCGCTTGCGCGCAAGGGCTTTGTGCCAATCGGCGGCGACGATGAACGGGTGCTTTGCGTGGACATGCGCGCGCCGCTCGTCATCACCTGCGACGCGTTTATGATGATGAAGGAGCCGTTCGCCTCCGATCCGGAGGTGGCCGAATGCGTGCTTCGTTCCCGCAAGCGGCTGCTTGCGGCCATATGCGATCTTTTTCCAGGCGAGCTGGTGCTAGCTTACGACACCGCGCGCATCAATCAGGCGCTGATTCGGAAGGTGCAGCAGTACAACGGAGTGCTCGGGTTGCCGGACAAGCCGCGCCGTCTCGGGCCGTTCATGTGCGTGCCGTACGGCAAGATTATGTCCGACGTAGTCGTGCCCAACACCGTAACAAAAACGCTGCACGTTGAAAAGGTGTTCGAGCCTGACATCCGCCATTTCTCCATTGCCGAGGACCGCGGTTATTCCCCCATCCCGGGCCAGCTTGCGGCAATCCGTTCGTTCAACCGGCCCGTTTTACTCGTCGACGACCTGCTGCATAACGGTTACCGCCTTGAAAAACTCGATCCGCTGTTCAAGGAGGCGGACCTCACCGTCAAAAAGATATTGGTCGGCGTGCTGTCCGGGCGCGGGAAGGATCTCATGGATATTCAACAGCGCGATGTCGACACGGTCTATTGGATACCGAACCTGAAATACTGGTTCACCGAAACGCTCCTGTACCCGTTCATCGGCGGCGACAGCGTGCGTTCCGCGGCCGGCGCAGGGGGCGCGCTGCCATCAATCAACCTGATTCTGCCGTATAAATCCCCAACCTATTTGCACGGCGCGTCCGTCGATGCAAAGCGCAGGCTGTGTATGACCGCCCTGCGCAACACCTACGAGATTCTGCATGTCCTCGAGCAGCGGCACCAGGCGCTGTTTACGCGCAGTCTGACGCTCTCGCGGCTCGGCGAAGTGCTGCTGAAGCCCCGCCTGCCCGACAAGGGCCGCCATGCGCGCTATGACCGGAGCGTGCCCGCTTCCTCATATATCCTCGACGACATCGAATGGATGCAGAGAATGGGAGAAGACGCATGGAATTCATAAGAGCATGTCAAAATGACGTCAGGTCCCATGGCGGGCCGCATGGTATCCGCCTGCAGCTTGCAGGCTTGGGCGATGTGGGCGGTACGCTCCTGACCGGTCTGGTCCTCCTGGGAGGCGGGCTCGTCGAGCAGATCGGCGTCTATGACCCCGACGAACGGCGTATGGCGCGCTATGAGCAGGAGATGAACCAGATTCTGCCCGTTTCCGGCAGTGCGCCGCGCGTTGTTGCGCTTGAAAAGGATATGTTGTTCGACGCATGCGACGGGTTTCTCTTTACCGCGTCGGCCGGCGTTCCGCCGGTTGGCAGCGGCGTGACGGATGTGCGCATGGCGCAATTTGAAAAAAACCGCTCGATTTTGCGGCCATATGCGGATCTGGCGGTGCAAAAGGACTATGCCGGGCTGTTCTTTCAGGTATCCGATCCGGTCGACCGGCTGTGCCTGACGGTCGCAGGCGCGGGCTTTGACGCAGACCGAATCATCGGCTGCGGACTCGGCGTGATGCTTGCCCGCGCGGATTATTGCGCACGCAGGCGTGGCGTTGCCGATTTCCTCGCGCATGGCCGCGTATACGGGCCGCACGGAAGCGGTCTGGTCGTGGCGAATGACCCGGGAGACGGTTATGACGACGCGCTTTCACGCGCGCTCACCGAGGAAGCGCTCGCCGCCAACCTGGCCGTGCGGGAAACCGGTTATAAGCCCTATATCGCGCCGGGGCTTTCCTCCGGCTGCATCACCGTATTGCGCGTGCTGACCGGCGGATGGTTCGACGGCGCGGTACATGTCGACGGCGCCTTTTTCGGCTGCCGCGCAAGGCGCACGGCAACCGGAATTGAGCGCGAGCCGTTGCCGGAGCACCCATTGCTCAGGCGGCGCATCGAGGATACCCTTCATAGGCTACGGGGATGGGCGCGCAAATAGGGTATTGCATGCGTGCGCATGCCGAAACGGCACTGGCCTGCAGCGGCCTGTATCAAACCGGCCGCCCGGGGAGGCCGTCACAGGAGAGGAGCGGTAACAAATATGGCTGGACGTTTGATCGTCGTATCGCTTGGACAGCACACGCGGCTTGGCGATATTCTTGAATATGCGCTGGACGGCCGCGCATTTGACACCGTCACGGCGGATATGCTGCCGGAGACCGGTTTGGACGGCCGCCGCATCCTGTTTGCCATTTCGTTGGACGGATATGGAATGCAGCCCGAGGCGCTTGCCTGTATGCGCTACCTGCGCGCGCATCCGCGGGCACTGGAAGGCGCCGCCGGCGCGCTGCTGCTCGACAGCGAAACGGAGTTGTACACCAAGGACCTTGCGCGCACGTTTATCCTGGATGCGAACTTTGCCGGGTGCCGCTTCATTGCCCGTCCGCTGGTGGAGGCAACAGGCAGCCTGCGTAATTTCGATGTGCTCAGCGGCATACACGGCGTAGACCGCTTCACAGCCTATCAGCGGGCCGCACGCACGCTGATTGACCGCCTGAGCGACGACGCGCCCGCCCGTGCGGAGCGGCCGAACATCCTCATGCTGCACGCCTCCAACCGGGCAAGCTCAAACACGCTGGCGCTGGCGCTGGAGACGGCCCGGCTGCTTGCAAACACCTGCGACGTTACGGAGCTTTCGCTGCACACCGATGCAATTTATGACTGCAACGGATGCGCCTATAAGGCATGCGTGCACTATGCCGAATGGAACGCCTGCTTTTACGGCGGCGTGGTGCCCGAGGAGGTGTTTCCCGCCATTGAGCGCTGTGACGCGCTGCTGCTGTGCTGCCCAAATTACAACGATGCGCCCGGCGCACATTTTCTGGCGCTTAACAATCGCCTCAACGCGCTGCTTCTGCGCGGCACGCCATTTCGTAAAGCCCTGTTTGCCATCGTGGTGTCCGGCTACAGCGGCGGCGACATTGTGGCCAAGCAGCTTTTGGGCGGGTATTGCCTGAATAAACCCTTCTCACTGCCTCCGCGCTTTGCCCTGCTGGAGACCGCCAGCGCGCCATGCTCCGTTTTACAGCAGCCGGGCATTGACACGCGTTTGCTTGCGTTTGCAAGGAACATAGAAGCGCAGCTGCGGCTTTAACGCGCCTCGTCCGCGCAAGAAGGCTTTGTCCTGTATCGAAGGATTTGCCGAGGCGCTCGAGCCGCTTTTGTTGTTTTCTTTGACCGACTGCATTTTCTCCCGGCGTTTTCGCCGGATCGCTCGCCCTCATAAAAGGCGCAAAACTCCATGCCCGGCGGTTTTGCGGCCAGGCGAATAAACGGCGAAAAAGATGTTGTCCGGCGCCTAATCGCGCGCGCCGATTGCCTGCCCTTCCCCGCGCTTCCAGGGCAACTGTGAAAGCACGACCGCAACGAACACCAGCGCACAGCCGAGCATCTCCCTCTGCGTAAGGGTTTGTCCAAGCAACAGCCAACCTGCAAGCGCAGCAAACATCGCTTCCGGGCTAAGCAGCAGCGATGCGGTTGTAGGCTCAATGCTGCGTTGCCCAAGCATCTGCATGGTATAGGCGAAGCAACCGCTCATAACGCCTGCATATAGCAGCGGCAGCCATGCGCCGGCAACGCCCGGCCAGCCGGGTTCTTCCCATAGCAGCATCGGAAAAATTGAAAGCGTGCCGACCACGAAAAACTGAATACAGCTCATGCGCACCACATCCGCCTTACCCGCAAAATGGTCGATGGCCAGGATGTGGAACGCATATACAAACGAACAGCCGAGTACCAGCAGATCGCCCGACGACATGGAAAAATCATCGCGTATGGAAAGAAAGTACAGCCCGGCCACGGCAAGCAGTACGCAGCCAAACAGCGCGGGGTGCACGCGCTGTTTGAAAAAAACACCGAAAAGCGGCACAAACACGATATACAGCGACGTAATAAACCCCGCCTTGGCAACGGAGGTGTACAAAATGCCGACCTGCTGTAAATTGCCGCCCACAAACAGGATTATGCCGAGCACCGCGCCCGCTTTCCAGGTTGTTTTCCGCTCCGCAGCGGGGCTCAGGCCGCAGCGGTCAAAGATCAAAAAGCAGGGAATCAGCGCCAAAGCCGCAATGTACGAACGCACAACGGTAAAGGTAAACGGACCGATGTATTCCATCCCCGCGCTTTGCGCAACAAACGATATGCCCCAGATCATTGCCGCCAGCAGCAACAGCACAACGCTGCCGGCCTTTTTATTTTTCATGCTGTCCATAGGCGTCATCATAACCGATTTATTGTCGAAAGGCAAGCGCCGTTTCACGGCGGTGCATGCATGTAACCGGTCATACGCACAGAATGCCGTTTTGCGGTTTTCAATCTTCGTTTCCACCCCGTGCGTTTCAGCCGGTGCGGCGCACGCGGCGCAATTCGAAACCGGCGCTTCAGAACTGTCTCCGGCAAATTGTTTCGCCCGGCCGGCGCTTCCCATGCCGATAAAAATGTGATATGATTCTTCCTATCATACGGCAGAAAGGATATCATGCACCATGCAGCCATCCAAGGTATATTTCACAGATATGCGTACGGACGACGACAACAGCGCGCTTGATAAGCTCAACCGCCTCATCCGCAGGGCCGGCATGGAAACCATGCCGCTGGAGGGACGCTTTACCGCCATCAAAATCCACTTCGGCGAACCGGGGAACCTCTCCTTTTTGCGGCCCAATTTTGCAAAAGTTGTTGTCGACGTGATAATAGAGCGCGGTGGGAAGCCTTTTTTGACCGACTGCAACACGCTGTACGCCGGCGCGCGCAAGGATGCGCTCGAGCATTTAACATCCGCCCAAACCAACGGCTATTCTCCCCTTACAGTCGGCTGTCAGATTCTCATTGCAGACGGACTGCGCGGGTTGGACGAGGCCATCGTTCCGCTCACCGGAACAAGGCATGTTACCGCGGCAAAGATCGGCCGCGCCATCATGGACGCCGACAACATCATCTCCCTCAACCACTTTAAGGGGCATGAAAACGTCGGATTCGGCGGCGCGCTCAAAAATCTCGGCATGGGCAGCGGCTCGCGCGCAGGCAAGATGGAGCAGCACTGCGACGGCAAGCCGGAGGTTTCCGAAAAGCTGTGCCGCGGCTGTGGGCGGTGCGCCAGACAGTGCGCGCATGAAGCGATTCACTATGACGAGAACCGCAAAGCGCACATTGATCACGAACGCTGCGTCGGCTGCGGACGGTGTATCGGCGCGTGCAACTTCGATGCAATCGGCGCCGGCAACAACCACGGCAATCGGATTCTGTGTGAAAAAATGGCCGAATACGCCTTGGCCGTGGTGCAGGGTCGCCCGAATTTTCACATCAATATCGTTACGCAGGTTTCCCCGTTTTGCGATTGCCACGGGCACAGCGATCTGCCCATCATTCCGGACGTTGGTATGTTTGCGTCGTTCGACCCGGTTGCGCTCGACGCCGCCTGCGCCGATGCATGTAACCATCAGCCGGTCATCCCGGGCAGCTATCTCGACGAACAGCTCCATACGCACGGCTGCAAGCACCGCGACCACTTTACCGATGCTTTTCCGGAAACCAGCTGGCGCGATACACTCAGGCACGCCGAGCAAATCGGCGTCGGCGCCATGGCCTATGAGCTGATTACCTTGAAATAAGCGATGTCGTCCGCTCTTTGCTGCCCTTTGTCCGGCGCCCGGCGCTGCCGGACAGCTACACAAAAAAACGGCCGCTTGTCCGGTTCGGACAGCGGTCGTTTTTTATATAAAACTATGAGCCGGATTTCGATTAGTCGAACGGGCTGAACTGCCTCGTCTCTTTCTTCATGGGATAGGCGGAGAATTTCCCCTCACTGTCGAGCGTTGCCAAATACACTTCCCGCGCATTGCCATAGCCACAGGACGCAAGCTGCTTATTCAGCCAGTTTTCGTCACGGCCCATTGCGGTAAGGGAGCGATACAGCGGTATGCCGTCAAGGATCACGTTTGTGCAGACATGTTCCTGTGTCGGGTATTTTTCCACGTCGCGCGGGGTGAGCGGGCGCGTTTCAGCCTTTGGCAGAATGCTGACCGTGCCGTTTTCCTCAAGGATGGCCGTTTGGATATCGTTAACATTAAAGTACCCGTTGATGCGGCACAGCGTCAGAAAATCCGACAGGTCAAAACGCGCTTTTCTCATGTTTTCACGATAAATCACGCCCGCATCCATCAGCAGGATGGGTTTGCCCGTAAAGAGCTTGCGCGCCGTGAGCGACCGGCTGGTCAGAATGGAAATGCCAAACGCAGCCAGCGCATACAGCACCATTGCCGCCAGCGGATACAGCGGCGCTTCCAGCTCGGTGGCCATCTCCGCGGCAATCGAGCCGATGCTGATGCCGATAATATAATCAAACATCGACAGCTGCGAAATCTGCTTGTTGCCCATCAGCTTGCACAAAGCAAACAGCACTGCAAGCGAGACAACGGAGGTTAGGACGACGGTAAGAATATCTGTTACCATACCCGCAGTATGCGCCGCCCACACAGGAAGTATGCACACAGCGGGTCAAAGAGTTGGGGTGGGCAGCCGCTCCGGACAGGCCGGCAAAAAAGTGCGTTTCCCGACTGGAACGCATGGCAGGCGCAGGCTTTTCCTGCAGTCGGCCCCTTCGGATGGCCGCGGCGCCTCTTCCATCAAAAAACCGTATTTTTCGATGATCCGACCGGGCGTATGGCATATGCCCGGGCAGGGATCGACCGTGCTGATATTCTATTAAAATTATCGGCTCATGCCGTACGCTGCGAGATACCCTTGATAACCGACAACGCCCAGTCATGGTCGGAAAGCGTGATGACCGTATCACAGTAGGGGCATTTGCCGCTGTGGTTGATCGACAGCGGCGCGCCGCAGTTCGGGCAGCTTACCTCCGACAGCGACGCCTGCTCGAGCGTTTTGCGGTCCTTCTGGCGGAGGAGCTTCCAATCGTAGGTCATAAACAACTCGCGGTTTTTATTTCCGCTGACCACCTCGCCGGTTTTGTCATTGACCGTATAGTCGCAGATGCGCGTATTCAGCCGCACGACCAGCACGTCGTTATCTCCCTCGACGGCATAGCGCTGGATGCGCGCGTCCAGCACGGCAATGCGTTCGACATAGTTGGTCAGGCCCCTTTGCTTCAGCGCGTCAAGCTGGCGCGCCATCTGGTTATACAACGTATCGGTCATGATTGCGCGCATCGGCTCCCAGTCCTTATTCTGCCAGGCCTGCTGCATCTGCACATATTGATTGCCGATCTTTTCAAGCAGGGCCTGCTCGTTAAAGTTTGGGTCCTTGGCCTTGAGGTCGGAAAGCGGCAGCCCCGGCTCCTCCTGCGCGGCCTGATAGACGGAGGCGCCCGCATTTTGCTTTTTAGACTTGGAATATCTGTATACAATAATCGCAACCACGATTAACAGCACAAGGAAGGCAACGTCGCCGCCGAGACATCCGTCGCCGTCGGAACCGCCGCTGCTGCCGGAATCGTTGAGCATGCTGCCGACCAGCCATCCGGAGCCGACGCTGTCCCAGTCTGATGAAGAGCCGCTTCCCCAGTCGGAATCACTCCAATCCGAACTTCCCCAGTCGGAACCACCCCAATCCGAGCCGCCCCAGTCGGAATCGCCGGCAAAGCTGCCCGCATCCGCAATGGAGCTTGAAGCCAGCAAAATGGTAAGCATGCATACGACGGCAGCCGCCAAAATACAATTGACACGTCTTTTCATGTTTGACCTCCATATGAATCGTCCACACTGCTCCGCATTCGCCGGACGTCCTATCTCTATCTTAATACATTATTGATATGCGGTAAATAACAAAAACTCGCCCAGCCGCCTATTTGAGCGTCACGACCGTCACCCCCGCGTCGCCCTCTCCGTAAGCGCCCATGCGATAGGCTTTCACCTTTGGGTGCGTGCGCAAAAAGTTCTGCACGCCGGTGCGCAGCGCGCCCGTACCCTTCCCGTGGATGATCGTCAGCTCCTGCAGCCCCGTAAACGCCGCGTCGTCGATAAACCGGTCAATCTCAACGCACGCCTCGTCGACCATCTTTCCGCGCAGATCCAGCTCCAATGCGCCGCTTCGCACAATGCTTGGACGAATGCCCGCCGGAGTGCGCTTCGTTTGGCGCGCCTCTTCCTTTTGCGTCGGCCGGATATCGGAAATCGGCACCGTCATTTTGATCACGCCGGCCTGTACGGCAACATCGCCCCTGCTGTCCGGCGCCTTGAGCACGGTTGCCGTGCGGTTGACGCTCAACAGCATCACGCAGTCCCCGGGCTGAACCGTCTTTGGCGCTTCGCCCGCGTCCTCTCGCCCTGCCGCCTGCTCGTAAAGCTGTTGTTCGGCGTTGCGCATTCCGTCGCGCGTCTGCTGAATTGCGCGTTCAAGCGATTTTTTGTCCTGCACCTTTGCGGCGCGCAATTGTGCAATGAGCGCATCCATCTGCGCGCGCGTCTCCTGCACGGAACGCCGCGCCTCCTCGCGCGCCTTTTGCCGCAGCGCCGCTTTTTCATTCGCAAGCTTTTGCCGCTCCTGCGCAAGCCCGTCCCGCAGCCGCTCCGCTTCATCCCGCGCGACATGCGCCGCATCCCGCTCCTGCTCCGCCGACCGGCGCGCCTGCTCCGCCTCGGAAAGAACGCGCTCAAACGCCACGTCCTGCTTTTGCAAAAATGCGCGCGCCCGCCCGATGATCTCGTTTGACAGCCCAAGCCTGGATGAAATCTCAAATGCGTTGGACTTGCCGGGAATGCCGATAAACAGGCGGTAGGTCGGGCAGAGCCGGTCTACGTCGAACTCCATGCTGGCGTTTTGCATGCCCGAGTGCGTCAGCGCAAACGCCTTGATCTCGCTAAAGTGCGTCGTGGCCAGCGTGCGCGCCTGTCGGGCACAAAGCGATTCCAGAATCGCCTGCGCCAACGCCGCGCCTTCAACCGGGTCGGTGCCCGCGCCAAGCTCGTCGAGCAACACAAGCGAGCGCTCGTTTGCGGCCGCAAGGATACGCACGGTGTTGGTCATGTGCGATGAAAACGTGGACAGCGACTGCTCAATCGACTGCTCGTCGCCAATGTCTGCAAAGACCTCGTCAAATACGGCAAGCTTCGTGCGCGCGTCCGCAGGCACAAACATGCCCGCCATCGCCATCAGCGTCAGCAGGCCGACGGTTTTGAGCGTGACGGTTTTTCCTCCGGTATTCGGGCCGGTAACAATCAGCGTGGTAAAATCGCTCCCCAGCCAGATATCCAGCGGAACGACGGACTGCGCCGGCAGCAACGGATGCCGCCCCCGCAGAATATGGATGCGGCCCTCGTCATTGAGCTGCGGGCGGTACGCGCCCATATCGCGCGCCAGTATCGCGCGCGCAAAAACGACGTCCAGGGCTCCCAGCACCGTTATGGAGGCGTAAATCTCGCTTTCACAGGGCGCGACCATCGCGGTCAAACCTGCAAGAATACGGTCGATCTCCGTTTTCTCTTCGGCAAGCAGGCGCTTAAACGCATTGCCCAGCTCCACCACGGCGGCCGGCTCAATAAACAGCGTCGCGCCGCTGCCGCTTTGATCATGCACCAGCCCCGGCACCTGCGCGCGGCACTCCGCCTTGACCGGCAAAACATAGCGCCCGCTGCGCATGGTGATGATGGGCTCCTGCAGGTATTTCTGCGTGACCGCGCTTTTGATCATCTGACTGAGCTTCTCGCGCACGCGCTCGCCGGCAATCTTCATCTGGCGGCGGATGCGGGCAAGCTCCGGCGAAGCGTTGTCGGAAATTTCATCCTCAGCCGGGATGCACCGCGCTATCTCGTCCTCCACGGCGCGGCGCGAGGTAAGCTGGCTGGCCATGCTGCAAAGCAGCCCCGCCGCATCGCCGTCCTGCAGCGCATGCTTTGCCTCGCGTGAAGCGCGCAAAACGGACGCGATGCTCAGCAACTCGCCCGTGGATACCGCCAACGCGGCGTGCAGCCGGCCGAGCAGCGGACGAATGTCCGGAAATGCGGCAATCGGCGTGCGCCCGGCGCGCCGGTAAACGCCGTCGGCCTCTTCGGTCTGCTGCAAAAGCGTCTGCGCGTCGCGCAAATTCGCCGCAGGCAACAGGACATCGGCAAATTCGCCGCCAACTTTCGACGCGGTATGCGTTTTCAGCAGCGAGATGATTTTATCGTATTCCAGCGTGGAGAGAACCTTTGTATTCATACCGATATTATAATCGTAAAATGCCGTCCGTACAATGCTTTGTCCCAAACGGCCCAAGGTAAAAAATGTCCCCCGCCCGGCCAACGCCGGCACGGAGGATGCTTATTCGGTTCAATGTCAACGCGACTCGGCAAGAAACGTGCCGATACGGTCGAACGCACGCTTCAAATCGTCCATGCCGGTTGCATAGCACGCGCGAACAAAGCCTTCTCCGGCTGCGCCAAACGCGCTACCCGGCACAACCACAACCTTTTGGCGCGCAAGCAGCTGGTCGCAAAATTCTTCGCTGGTCAACCCCGTGGAGCGGATGCAGGGGAACACATAAAACGCGCCTTCCGGCTCATTACAGGTCAACCCCAGCGCATTGAAGCTGTCGATGACAAAACGCCTGCGAACCGCATATTCGTCCATCATGTCGCGCGCAGCGGCGAAGCCGTCGGAAAAGCCGGTTTCCAGCGCAGCGATACCTGCCCACTGCGCAGGCGTCGGCGCGCAGAGCATCATGAGCTGATGCACCTTACGCATCGCAGAAATGATATCCTTCTGCCCCGCCGCATATCCAAGCCGCCAGCCGGTCATGGAAAACGTCTTGGAAAAACCGTTGATCACGATGGTGCGGTCGCGCATGCCCGGCAACGCGGCAAACGAGACGTGGCGCTTGCCGTTGAACGTCAGTTCCGCATAGATTTCATCGGTAATCACAAGAATGTCCGTGTCGCGCACCACATCCGCAATGGCTTCCAGATCCGCCTGCTCCAGGATACCGCCCGTCGGATTGTTCGGATATGCCAGCAGAATCGCTTTGGTTCTGGGGGTAACGGCCGCGCGAATCGCCTCCGGACGCACGCGGAAGCGATCCTCCGCCCTGGTTTCAACCGTGACGGCCCGACCGCCGGCAAGCTCTACGGCGGGCAGGTAGGAAACGTACAGCGGCTCGTGCACAATCACCTCGTCGCCGGGGTTCAAAATCGCGCGCATGGCCAGATCAATGGCCTGGCTTGCGCCGACGGTAATCAGCACGTTATCGATGGACGCATAGCCGCGAATGTTATACTTTTCTCCCAGAAACCGCAGAATCAGTTCCCTCAGATGCGGATCGCCGGAGTTGCTGCTGTAGGCAACCCTGCCATTCTTCAGCTTATCGGCCACATAGAGGCGAATGCGCTCCGGCGTGGGAAAATCCGGCTCGCCGACGCCAAGACTAATATGCGAATCATCCAGCAGATCAAAGTATTTGCGTATGCCCGAGGGCGGAATACGTTTTACATTCTCAGAAATCATGTTTATAAAATCCATATACTCGGCCCCCAAACGCGAATTTCTGACATCATAACACAGATTCCTTTTTTTCGTCAAATAGGAATGCGTGCTTTTCAATTAATTTAGCCAACCTTTTTTCAGTCTATTCCCCTGAATGACCTTTGCGGCAAAGCAAATGAGCGAACGCGCCGGCATCCGCTCAAAAACACATCGGTTTTCGGATGATTCATGCAGCGGGCGCAGTCGGGGCCGGCGTCGGAGCATCCGGCAGCACATTGAATTCCGGCAGCTTGTCCGATGCAGCATTCCCACCGGTTGCCACTGAAGCGTTGCCGCCTGTGGCGACATTGCCCGATGAAACAAAGATCACGTTTCCGCTTGTCGCATAGTTTCCGGCATTTCCGCTTGTGGCAGAGCCGGTGAAAAATGAGAAGAAGCGGTCCAGTGTCTGCCCGGGTGTGCATGCAATCAGCAACGAGGCGCACAGCAAAATCGCAATCAGCGCAATTCCTATTTTCTTCATGTTTTTACTCCCCCTAAATGCATTGGTTTAAATGACCTTGTGTACTATTAGTATTAGTACACATATATATTAGCTCCTTTTTATGGAAAAGTCAAGCGAAAATTCGACTATATATGTTATAATTTTGTGAATGAAGTCGTTGCAACCAAACCTGAATACGCTTGAGACCGCATTGCATGCAAAGGCAACCCCTCGCGCGCGGAATGAATTCCTGCCGCAACATGGCGCGCGGTATGTTACCGCGGCCTATCTGCTGTTGTTCATGCTGATCCAGCCGCTCGTTGTCCACAACGCTTATTTTGACATTACGGAGGCCAAGCAAGCTTGCTTTCTATTGCTCAGCGTCTCATACGTGCTGTGCATTTGCTGTATTCGCGCATACGCATGCGTGCGTGCGCGCCGGTTTCCCGATATTCGCGGCGCATTGCGCGCGCTGTCCGTATCCGACTGCTGCATGCTCGCGTTCACCGCCATGTTTTGCCTTTCCGCGCTGCTCTCTCCCTTTCCCGGCGAGGTTCTCCTCGCGGCGACCAACCGGTATCAGGGCGTGCTGACCATTGTATTGTATGCCGCGCTCTGGTTCTGTCTTTCGCGCAATTTTGCGTTTCACCCGCTTCACGAAGCGGCGGTCGCCATCGGTTTTTGCGCAGTGTGCGCGCTGGCCGTGCTGCAGGCGTTTGGGCTCGACCCGTTCTCCCTGCGGGCGCTGCTTCTTCCGGCGGATCGGCCGCGCTATCTCTCGACGCTCGGCAACATTAATTTTTACAGTGGATACGTCGCAACGCTGCTTCCGTTCTTCCTGTCGATGTGGTGCGGCGCCCGCGGCCGGCGGCGCTTCCTTTATGGGGGCGCGCTGGTCTGCGGCGCGGCCGGGTCTTTATTCACCGGCAGCGAAAGCTTTATGCTCGCATTGATTGCAATGCTCCTGCTTGCGCCGTTCATGCTGTTTTGGCAGCCGCGCGCCCTGCGGCGGTATTTGTCCGGCGTCATGATTCTGCTTACCGTCATGCAGGCGCTTTTTCTGATGTGGCGCTCCGCCGGCCCTGCGGAATTATATGTTTCGTTTTCCATGCAAGCGCTGCTCAGCCCGCCGGTCTGGGCGACCTCGATCTTTGTCTGCGGCGCGCTTTGGGTTCTCGTTTCCAAAATTCAGGATGCGGCGCCGGCTCGCTGCCGCAAAGCATATGGCCGGTTTCTCGTTGCGCTTCTTTTTCTGGCGGCTGCGATTATACTGTTGGCCAATACAGCCTTTTCCAGCAAGTCTTTTGGCGCGGCAGACCGCTTTTTAAAGCTCAACGAAAGCTGGGGAACGGACCGGGGACGGATTTGGCGTTTCTGCATCGAACAATTTCGAATGTTTCCACCACTGTACCGGCTTTTCGGCGGCGGACCGGGTTGCCTGTATCATCTGGATGCGGCGAGAAACATCTTTGCGGATGCGTCGGTCGACAGCGCGCATAATGAATTTTTACATTATCTGTTGACCGGCGGCATCGCAGGGCTTTGCTGCTATCTTGGATTGCTCATATCCTCGTGCGTCTCTTCCGCACGCCGCTGTGTCAATCATCCGCTCGCCGGAACCCTGCTTCTATGCGCGTTTTGTTACCTTGCGCAGTCGGCGGTCAATATTGCGCAGCCCGTTTCAACCCCCTATCTGTTCCTTTTCCTTGGCATGCTGCGCGCCTGTGTTCCGCCCTCCTGCAACGTTTAAGGGGGCGGTCCGCCCATGCAAACCGCCCCCTATTATGCCCTGCTATGGCTATATCCCTTGTTTTTTATAAGCTGACGGCCGCTTGCAACCGGCAAGCGAGATGCGGATTTCCCCCGTGCATTTGCCGGTCCCGGCGGGGCAACGCGCTTATGGATTAATAATCGTCATCCTCGTCCTCATCGTCGTCCTCTTCAAGGAACTCAATCAGGCGCTTTCTCGGCTTCTTTTCCTTCGCAGGTTTCGCGGGCTTTGCGGGCTTGCGGCGCGGCAGGTCGTCTTCCTCCTCGTCATCCCAATCATCCTCGTCATCAAAATCATCGTCGTCGCCCGCAAGGATACGCTGGAACAGGCCCTTCTTTTTCGGCGGCTCCTCGTCCTCGTCGTCACGGCGGGAGGCCGCTCTGCGGCGCGGCGGCGCATCCTCGTCCTGCGGTCTGCGGGAGCGTTTGTCGCCCGCCGGGCGTTCAAACTGGCGCGTAGCCATCGGGTCTTCCTCCACGCCAAACCGCTCCTCCGAAACGGTTGTGCGTACCATCGGCTGCGCCGGACGCGGCGGAACAGGCCTTGCCTGCGGGACCGCCGCCACCTGCGCCTGCTGCTGCATCGGTCGCGGCGGCTGGGCAACGGGCTGCTGCACCGGCATTCCCTGCGGCACGCCCTGGCGTACGGGCGCAGGCTGCGGCACGGCCGCAAACTGCTGCGCAGGCATTGGTTGCGGCTGCGGCGAAACAGGCGGCACGACGGGTTGAGCCTGCGGCGAAACAGGCGGCTGCGCAGCGGAGCCCGCTACGCCAAGTTCGATGCGGTTTTGTTCAATCATGCGATGATAGTCCGCAAGATATCTCTGTAAATCGCACATGATATCGTCGGCATATTTGCGCGCGCCGTTATAGATGGCGTTTGCGTTCACTTCCGCCTCGGCCGCGATTGCGCTTGCACGTGTAAAAGCTTCCTTATAGACTTCGGACTCATTGACGCGGGCTTCAAACTCAACCTTTGCCTGTTCATAAAGGTTGTCGGCGGACGCCTGCGCCTGCTGCGTAATCGTGTCGGCCTCCTGGTGCGCCGTATCCACGATTTCCTCCGCGCTTTCTTTTGCGTCGCGAATGGTGTTGTCCGCTTCAGAGATGATGCCCGTTGCGCGTCGAATATCCTCGGGGATGACAACCTTGAGATCTTCGAGAAGATCGAGCAAAATGTCGATCTCAATGGTACGCTTGTTCGGCGTACCGAACTTTGTTTTGGGGCTCTCCTCCAACTCCTGCTGAATGCGGTTGATGATGGAGTAGATTTTCATGGTTTGCGCACTGCTCATGCTTCTGCCAGCCTTTCTGCAATGATATTTTGAATGGAAGCGGGAACGAGCCCGTCAATGCTCGCGCCCATCGCCCCGATTTCCTTGATCACACTGGAACTAAGAAAGGAATGTTCGGGGCTGGCCATAAAGAACACCGCCTGTATTTCGCCCGCCAAATGGCGATTGACAGCATTCATCTGAAATTCATATTCAAAATCCGTTATGGCGCGCAGGCCGCGGATGATATAGTCGGCATGAATGGAGCGCGCATGCTCGACAAGCAGCCCGTCAAAGCTCTCCACAACCACATTGGACAGACCCTCTTCCCCCACCATGCGCCGGATCAACTCTACGCGCTCCTGCACGCTGAACAGCGGGCGCTTGGCCGCGTTGTTCAGGACGCTGACATAAACCGTATCAAACAGCGGAATCGCATGCATCAGTACATCGTGATGACCGATGGAAAACGGGTCGAAACTGCCTGGGTATACGCCGATGCTCATAATGCTTGTGTACCTTTCAGTATGGTAACGGCGCACTCGCCGTATCGCCGCGTCGTCACAACGCTTGCCAGCGTCCTGTCCACAATGGGCGGTAAATCGGGCGCGTGCTCGAGGATGATTTTGCCCCCCCGCAAAAGCAACCCCGCAGCAAGAAGCTGCCCGGCAGCCAGCTGCGCCGTACCGCCAGCATAGGGCGCGTCCAGGAACACAAAGTCAAAGCCTTCCCCCTGCCGTGCCAGCAAACGGATGCAACTGGAAAAATCCCGCTGCGTTACCTCCACCACGCCGTCAAGGCCGAGTTTCCCCGCGTTTTCACGAATCTGCGCGGCACAAACGGCGGAATGGTCGTTGCAGACAACCCTGCGCGCGCCGCGTGACGCCGCCTCCAGCCCCAGATTGCCGGAACCGGAGAACAAATCGAGCACCGCGCTGCCCGGCACGTCAAACTGAATCATGCCAAACACGGACTCCTTGACCCGATCAAGCGTCGGGCGCGTATCCATGCCCGTTGGAGCGTCAAAGCGCCTGCCCCGCGCCACCCCGGCAATGATGCGCATACAACGCCTCCCCAAAAATGCCCATACACAGATGGATTATATTATAACACCCAGCAGAATGGGACACAAGTGGTATTCATTCGACGAATGTCAATTTGTTGCGCGCGGCCCCGCACACTTGCCGTCTTCACGGCCGCTCGCCCCCCCCGGCCGACCGGAACCGCGGGACGGGGTTTCACAGCGCGGTATCAGCCTCAGGAATCCGGCTTTATCGGGCCGATATCCGCCTGCACGAACAAATCATAGGGGTTGAGATAGACCCGCTCCGGCGAAATGATGGCCAGATGCAGATGGTTTGCCGCGCTGTTGCCCGTACTGCCCACGCGCCCGACCGGATCGCCGGCCCTGACCACATCCCCGACCTTGACCAGCTTGGATTGTTCGTACATATGATAATAGTGATACTCATAGCCATCCGGGTCAAGCACCACGACGTAGTTGCCCGGCACGGGCAGGGTTCCTATATACGTTACAACGCCGTCGGTTACGGAGCGGATATGCGTTCTTGCATCGGCCCGGATATCCGCGCCCATATGCAGGCGCGTACCCTTGTCACGCGGGTCGAACCAGCAGTTTTTAATGAGGCAGCCCGGCAAAGGGTGCGCAACTTTGGTAAGATAGCCGTCCGGATAAGCATGCTTTTTTGCCAAAACGGGCGTTCCGGACTCGTCAAACGCGGTATTGAGGTATGCAAAGGCAAATCTGGCATGCAGCTGCTGCGTCTGGTCTCCAAGCGAAGCAATCTCCTCAAGCGTGCCGAACGATACGCTAAGCGCCCGTCCTCCGCCGCCGGCCCCGGAGAAGGCAATCTGCATGGACTCTCCAAGCTTGGCGGGCAATTCGTCCCCATAGGCATAGAACAACGCCGCTATGGTTTTCCAATCCGGCGCGCGCAGTGCGGAGGCGTCCGTTGGATGCAGGGGGACCGACATATTTCGAAAATCCCGGCTGAGCGCCGGCATGCACTGCTCAACCGCATTGCAGGCGGTTACCTGCAACGCATCGGCCATATCCACAAACACGTCCGCATACCCGGCGTAAACGCTGTATCTGCGCAGATCGCCCCTGGAAAACCGTTCCCGGTAGGCCGACAGGTCCACGTTGAGCGCGCCGCGTATGATGCGTTCTACAGCGGCAAGCGAGGTTGTAAGCGTCGGCTGCTCCCCGGCGCGTTCCGCAGCGGGAAGCATGGAAATCCATCCGCTTTCATAGCGCGCCAGCAACGCCGCGTCCGCCGCCGTCACCATCCCGTCGCCATCCGCGTCCACGCCGGACCAGTCCGCCGTCCTGGTAGGCGCGTTTGTTGTTTCCCGGGAAACCGGGGCGGCGGACGGCGGCGCGTCGCTTCCATCCGTCTGCGCGCCTCCAACCGCAAGGCGAAGCGCTGAAGCGGCTGCGGCCCCGCTCTGTGCCTCCACATTCGCGCGGGCCGTCCGCAGGAACAAAAGCATCGACGCCACCGCAATCAGCAGCATCGACGCGATTTTCAAATTGGTCTTAACAGAGCCCGTACACATCAGAATTCCACGTTGCCGATATCGTCGTTTCGCGGCGGCTCCGTGGGCTGCGGCGGCGGCGTATCGGCCGGAGGAGCCGTAATCATGGGATCGGGCGTAACGGTCACCGCGCCGCCGTCCGTCACGCCGCCGGTTGTGCCGCCATTGTTCGCGCCCATATCCGGCGTAGGCGTAACGCCCTCGTTCTCGCCGTCGCCCATATCGGGCAGAGGCGCCTTTTGATACTTATACTCGAGATCATGCGCAACGTCCTCGATACGCCAGTTATCCGTCCAGGCATATTCGCTCGTGCGCAGGCGCACGTTGCTCTTGGACGGCGGCAGCTTGAGCTGCGCACGAATGGCCCCCGTCACCGTGTCGTCCGCGCTTCCATTTCGAATCTCGCAGGTTGTGCCGTAACCGATGTTATACCACATCCAGCGCGCATCCGGCACGGTGAGGCGAATGCAGGCATGCGACGCTTTTTGACCAAGCTCGTCATAGGACGATTGAACCAGCGTGCTTAAATCACCCTTCTTGTCATACAGAACGGAGTGAAAATAGGTGCGACTGTGAATCAGCGTCAGATACTGCGCCGCCTCCAGATTTACAAACTGGTAAAACCGCTCCTTGGGAATCTCAATCGGCCAAATGCCGGATGTCGTGTCGTATCCGTATTCCCGCTTTGGATTGCCCGTTGAGCAGAGCATGTAACGCACGGGCTGGTCATAATCGGGCTTGCCAAACCTGGTGCCGTCGTCGATGCGCTTATAGACCATCGTAACCTGCCACTGTTTATCAACGATAATATAATAGGTCTTGGGGTCCGGATAGCCCTCCTTAAGCAACTCTTTTCCGCTCTTGTTCATATCGTCCGTGCTGCCGACAAGCTCTTCATACGTCATGTTGACCGTCGGCGCATACTGCGAAAAGGGAACCGGCGTAGGCGTCGGGACGGGCGACGGCGTCGGAACGGGCGCCTGCTCGGCGGCGACGGCAGCCCGCTCGACCACATCGATGCTGATGATGACCGGCTTCGGCGTAACAGCCGCTTCCGCCTGAACTGCGGCACCCGCCTCGTCTCCGCCGCCGCAGCCAGACAACGCCGCGCAGGCAAGCGTGAGCATCAATCCAAATAAGATTTTTTTTGCGTTTGGTTTCATGAGTTCTCCCCTTCAAGCGCAAACTTTATGATAGCCGCAGTTATTGTAACACATTCCGGTTCATAAAACGTATGCGCCTGTCGAAAATTCACATTTCATTTTCGACTGCGCCCCTTTTTTGCGCATCGCGTGCATCGGCCAAACCATCCGGCGCAGGAGGCCCGGGTTCCGCGGTCAGGACGCGGAGCGCCTTTGCGCCATAATCCAGCGCATATGCTACATATTCGGTTAAGGCGGGTAAAATCTCATTGCGCAGCGCTTCGGGCAATCGCGCCCTGTCCAGCGCGTCGTCGCCCAGCAGGAGCATCCGGCGCATGGCCTCGAGCGCGATTTTGCCGATTTGCGGGGCCCCGGCCGCGCACGCGGCGCAGCACGCGCCGCCAAGCCGCGCCGAAAAATAAAGCTTCGCGTCCGCGCGAAGGTCGCGCCCACACCGCGCGCACGCGGTGATGGCGGGCCTGTATCCGATGCGGTCGAGATAGCGCATCAAAAAGCAGCATAACAGATCCTGCGGCGTGCAGTCGCCATAGGAAAGAAAGGACAGCGTATGGTAGAGCAGGGAAAACAACGGTTCGTTCGGCTCGTTTTCCTGCACGGCGTTATTGGCAAGTTGCAGCATGGCGGAGCCGTATGCAAAACGCGCGTAATCCTCGCGCAGCGGAAAGAACGTCTCCTTGATTTCGCACTGGTTGACGGTGTATTTATCCTTGCTGTTGTACAGCTCGAACTGACCGAATACGAACGGCTGGCAGGCGGGCAAAAGCGCGCTCGTCGCCTTCCGGCATCCGCGCGCTTTCGCATCGATTTTTCCGCGTTCAATGGAAAAAATGCTGATGATGCGATCGTTCTCGCGATAGTTGGTATATCGCGTTACGATCCCTTCAACCAGGATAACCGGCATTCCATTCCCTCAAATCCGACAGGCTTCATCGGAAACCCTCACGCGCCTCACTCTCGCACGCCGCGCGATAGTTTAGATACGCGTAAACTTTTCCGGTTTTTGCAAAGAGCTCCCAAGCGGACTTCCGATCAGTAAACTTGTTCAATTTGCACCCTCCGTTTCCAACATTAGTCTGCCGCAAGCAGGAGGAATGCATGATACACAATTTTTGTCAATTACTATTCATAACCCAGTTCGTGTAAAACCGAAGGCTTGTTGCGCCAGTCATCCTTCACCTTAACCCAAAGCTGCAAATTGACGCGGCAGCCCAGCAGCCACTCGATATCGCCGCGCGCCTGCCCGCCGATTTTTTTGAGCATGGACCCGGATTTTCCAATGATGATGCCTTTATGCGTGTCGCGCTCGCAATAGATGGTGGCGTATACATCCATGAGCTCCCGGCCTTCGCGCCGTTCCATCCTGTCCACCCCTACGCCTACGCCGTGCGGCACCTCCTCGCGCAGCGACAGCAGCGCCTTTTCCCGGATCAGCTCGGCACAGATGATCCGCTCCGGCTGATCGGTGACCATATCGTCCGGAAAAAACTGCGGCCCTGGTATCAGATATTCGCACAACGTCCGCTCAAGGGCGTCCAGACCAATTTTTTCCGCGGCGGATCCGGTAAGAACGCACGCAAACCGTCCGTGTAAACGCAACGCTTCCTCCGCCAGCGCAAGCTGCTGTTTTGTTGCGGTATCTGCCTTATTGATGAACGCGAGCACGGGCGACCTTGCCCGCGCAAGCCGTTCAATGAGCTGATTGTCACGCTCCCGCACGCCCTGCAGCGCATCGGCGACAAAAAGGACGGCCTCGACCTCGTTGCAGGCGTCAAACGCGACTTTTTGCATATAGTCGCCCAGCTTGTTGCGCGGTTGCGTCACGCCCGGCGTATCCAGAAAAATAATCTGGTACCCTTCGCGCGTAAGCACGCCGGTGATCCTGTTGCGCGTCGTTTGCGCACGCTCGGTCACGATGGCAATTTTCTGGCCGACCAGCGCGTTGAGCAGCGTCGATTTCCCCACATTGGGACAGCCGATAAGGGAGACAAAGCCGGACCGGTATGCGCTCATGCCAAATCCTTCGGGCCAAACGCATACGGCAGCAGTTGGCCAAGCGTAGACCGCACGGTCTGATGCGCGGCATTTCCGCACAGAACCGGCATCTCCGGCAAACAGAACTCATTGAGCACCTGCCTGCACACGCCGCAGGGAAACGCCGGGTATTGGCCCGAGCAGGCGATGGCAATCGCGTCAAAGCTGCGTTCGCCCTCATAGACGGCCTGGAAGATGGCCGTACGCTCCGCGCAGTTGGACGGCGTGTAAGCCGCGTTTTCAATATTACAGCCACAGTAATATTTGCCGGACGACGCCTTGATGCATGCGCCGACCTGAAAATTTGAGTACGGCACATAGGCGCGCTTCATGGACTGATAGGCCATTTCGAGCATCTCTTCAAGTTCCTTTTTTGTAACCGGGTTCATCGCATTACCCCCATATCGCTTAATATCTGTTCCTGTTTTGCAAGCATAACCGCCTCATCCCGCGGCGTCATGTGATCAAAGCCCAGCAGGTGCAACGCGCCGTGAACCGAAAGGAAGGTCATCTCGCGCCGCAGCGAATGGCCGAACGCTTCGGCCTGCTCGACGGCGCGCGGCACACAGATTGCCACGTCGCCAAGATAACCGTCCGGCGGGGCAAGCAGCGCCTCCCCCTCCCATGCCGGGAACGTCAGCACGTCCGTGACCGCATCCATGCCTCGGTAATCGCGGTTCAACGCCTGTATCGCCTGCGCGCCGGCAAGCAGCACGCAGACGTCCCCCGCGCGGCTCTCCGACGCGAGCGCAGCGTTCATGGCCGATGCAATCCAATCCGGCTCAAGCCTTTCCATAAGCTCCGGCCCGGCGGAGCCGTCAACGCGTATCTCAATCATTTCAGCTCCGTTCCCGGATAGCGGATACGCTCGTGCAGCAGGCCGCCAAACGTTACGCAAAAACTTTTTTCAATCCGGCTGATCTCGGCAAGCGTCAGCGGACACAGGGAGAGCTGGCCGTCGTCCACCTTTCCCTGAATGACCTTGTGCACCATATTGGCCACGTCGTCTTTTGACGGGTCGGAAAGAGAGCGCACGGCGGCCTCGCAACTGTCCGCCATCATCACAATGGCGCTTTCGCGCGTGGTCGGCGGCGTGCCCGGATACCGGAAAAGCCGCTCGATAACGGGCTCCCCATGCTCTCCGTCGGCCTCCTGCTGCTTGAGCGCCTTGTAATAGAAATACGCTGCAAGCGTGGTACCGTGGTGCTCGGCGGCAATCTTTCGTACGGCCGATGGCATGCGGTATTTGCTCAAAAGCGCCTCCGCATCCTTGGCATGGACAATGATATAGCCCGCGCTCTCCTCGGGCGGCAGCGTGTCGTGGATGTTATGCCCTCCGGTTTGGTTCTCTTTAAAATATTGCGGGCGGCGCAGTTTCCCAACATCGTGGTACATTGCGCCCGTGCGCGCAAGCAATGCGTTTGCGTTCACCGCCTCCGCCGCGCCTTCGGCAAGCGAAGCGGTCATCATGCTGTGGTGATAGGTGCCCGGAGCGGCGGTCATCATCTTTTTAAGCAGCGGATGGTTGGTGTTGGCCAGTTCATGTAGCCGTGCGTTGGTCACGATATCGAACACATTTTCCCACATGCTCAGCATGCCCACGCAAAATACCGAGAGCACCAGCGCCGCGGCGACGGTAAGTCCGGCAAACGTGACCGCAGCATTCCAGCCATCGCCGCGGATCATGCATCCGGCGGCTACAACAAGCGCGCCCGCGCCGCCGCCGAGCGCGCCCGCGCCGATGAGCGTGCCGCGCTGCTGGCTTTTTTCAGCGGCAAGAATGGTTGCCTGACCCCCGGCAAGCATCGAGGATAGCGCCAGCAACGAATCGCCCGTCAGCACGGCGGAGCCGCCGCCGCTGGCCAGCAACGAAAAAGAGAGCGCGAGCGTAAGGTTGGCAATCTGCGCCACAGGGCGCGAAATCAGGATGGAAAGCAGCAGAACGGCAAAGACCGACGGCATGATGCGCGGGTCGATCAGATAGCACAGCCATTGCATCGCAATGGTGAGGCACAGCACGAGCAGCAGCAGTACCATGTCCTTATTGGAATGGAACACATCCGGCTCGCACATGCGCAGATATAAAAACAGAAGCGCATATGCGCAGAACAGGTACAGCGCAACGCCAACGCCGAACGTACGGTTCGTGTTCCCGCCTTTGACAAGATCGAGCGAAATGAGCAACTGCATCTGTTCGGCGGTCACAACCTGACCCTGCTCAACGATGGTTGCGCCGCGTGAAATATACACCGGCTCCACGGCGGCCGCGGCCTTTTCCTTTTCCCGCGTGGTGGCGATGCTGTCGATCACGGTGGTTGGTTTCAGGTATGCTTCAAAAAGCATCTCCCCCAGCGTTTTGAGCCGAACCGGGATGGTCGTAATCTGCAATTCGCGGGAAACGGCGGCGCGCACGGTTTCCAGCTCCTTTTCCGAAAAGCCCGCCCGCAGCCTTTCGGAAAGCTTTGCAACCACAAGCTCCTCAAGCTGCTGCAAATCCGCGTCGGCGGCCGCAAGCAACGCATAGCCCAGCGTTGCGTCCGTAACGGGAACGGGCAGCGCCGCCGTCATGGTCAGCAGCTCGTTTTCCGTAAGCACATTCTTCCAGCTACGCGTATCCTCGATTGGAATCCGCGTGCCGTCGGCCGCCGTTTCAGAAGGCGCGCCGGATGCCCGGACGCCGTTTGCCGTGCTGCGGAAGCTCGCAAGCGCCGTAAAAAAACTTTTTGCATTGGAAACAAGGGAATCGGCAAGCGTCGAATCGTTGGTATAGACATTGGCCACGCCGTCGCGCGCCGCTTGCCGCCGCACCTCCGTAGCGGGCAGGTTTTCAACCTTGCGCGGCGCGGTGATGCTCTGCGCGGCAACCAGGTCCTCGGAAACCTCGTAGCGCTTCGGCGTAAGCGACGCAATGCTCATCAGGCAGTTAAACGCAAACGCTGCGGCAATCACGATAACCGGGAACAGGCGTGCGCGGCGCTTATTCGGTTTTGCCTTTTGCACGCTCGCCATAGGCGCTCTCCTTTATCTCTTCCGATTCTCAAACCGCTCATAGGCGCAGATGATGCGCTGCACCAGTTCGTGCCGCACGACATCCTTGTGCGAAAGCCGGATAATCCTTATGCCGTCCACGCCGTCGAGCACCTGCAGCGCGTGCACAAGGCCGCTCGTTTTTTCGCGCGGCAGGTCGATCTGGGTGATATCGCCTGTCACGACCACGCGCGAACCCTCGCCAAAGCGCGTTAAAAACATCTTCATCTGCTCATTGCTGCAATTCTGCGCCTCGTCAAGAATGATATAGGCGTTGTTGAGCGTCCGTCCGCGCATATACGCAAGCGGCGCGACCTCGATGGCCCCGCGCTCCGTCAGCGCGCGATAGGTCTCAAGGCCCAAAAATTCCTGGAGCGCGTCGTAGAGCGGCCGCAGATATGGATCGACCTTCGTTTGCAGGTCGCCCGGCAAAAATCCGAGCTTTTCCCCGGCCTCCACAGCCGGTCTGGTCAGGATAATGCGCTCGACCTCCTTGTTTTTAAAGGCCAGCACGGCCATTGCAACGGCCAGATACGTCTTTCCGGTTCCCGCCGGGCCGACTCCAAACACCAACTCGCTCTCTTTAAGCGCCTGTACATACCGCTTCTGGCCAAGCGTTTTGCACTTGACCTGCCTGCCGCGGTTGGTCAGCGCAATCACGTCGCCCATGATCTTGTCGATCATGTCCGCGTTGCCCTCCTTGGCCAGGTCGACGGCATACCGGATCCGGCCGCGGTTGATCGCATCCCCTCTCCGCTGCATATCCAGCATCTTTTCAAGCACCACACGCGCCAACGAGGCCGATTCCTCCTCGCCCGCAATGCGAATTCCGGCACTGTCCGTATAGATATGCGCGCCGGTTTCCTCTTCAATCACGCCGAGATTTTCGTCAAATACGCCAAACAGACCGACAAGCTCGTCCATCTGCTCAACCGGGATATTCATCTCGACCGTCTGTGTCTGCGTCAAAGCAAAAACTCCTCTTTTTTACATACATGCAAAGGTATGCCTGTACTCGTTTTTTACATATCGCCGCGCCCTTACGGCCGGAACGCCTTTACGCAATCTCGCGCTCCAGGCCGATGGTTTCCTCCGTAACAACACAAACCACGGCGACGACTACGCCGTCGAACACGGTGGTGCGCCGCTGCTTATCCACCACCGCGGCATCCTTGGGGATTTTCAGATAAGCCAACTGCTCGGCCGTGGCGAGCGCAAGCTCGGTCTGCTCCTCGCGCGTGCGGGGGCGCACCTGTTCGGTGAACTCGCAGCACATGCCCTCCATAACGGTGATGGGCAGAACGCTTTCCGCAAACGGACGCGTCGTTACGTCGCGAATCTCATAATCTGCATAGGGCGGCGGCGTTTGGCTAAGCGTAAGGCCCCACAGCGAAATTCTTCGGTACGGCACACTGTTGCCGCTCTCGGCAAGCACGGTCTCGGTCGCTTCGGCCGCATACTCCGAAAAGTAGTACACCTGTGCGACGACGTTGCCGCGCGCATGCACGTTCATCGGCGCCTCAACGACCTCGTTGGTCTCCGGAACGTACTCGCCGGTAATCAGCACGTCGCCCGCGGCAACCGCATCGCCCGCCTGAAACGGCGAACATCCCTCATAGACCTCGATGGTGCGGATCACGCCGTCTTTGACGGCCACCACGTCGCACGGCGTGTCCGGATCGACCGCCGGTACGGACGGCTCCATCTCCGTAACCTCCACACAAAGGCTGCTGCCGATCAGCTCAAGCGAGACCCATGCAATGCGTTGGTCATACAGCCGCATCAGCGCGCCGATATCCTCGAGATTCGATTCCGGATACGGACCAAAGCGGGTAATCCCCTGCTCCTCCAGCCCGCGGAGCACAAGCGCCTCCGGCAGGCGGTCGCAACCTTCCACGCGAATATGCATAATGCGCGTCGAGGCAAACGCCATCAAGCCGATTACGACAAGCAGGCCGGCCCACAACACCGGCCGGCGGCGCAGCCGCCAAAGAAGAAACGGCAAACCGTCGCGCGCAAGGATATGCACCCGGCAACCGCTTTCACGCACCAGGGGACGGATACGTTTAAAATCCCGCGCCCGCACGGTGAGCGAAAGCCCGCCTTCTGGAAGCCCGCGCACATTTTCCACCTGCATCCCGTTTGCACGCAGCAGGTTTAAAAAACGCGGCAGGTTCCTGCCCGTACATTGGATTATAACACACCCGTTTACGAAATGCCACATCAGATACGCTCCTCATACGCCCAGCCCAGGATTCTGCCGCGCAGATAGACGCGCTCGCCGCCAAACTCCGTCAGTTCCAGCGATTCGCCATGGATGCGCACCACGCCTTCCGGCGTCATCAGCCGCACAAGCTCCTCGCTGTACTGCAAAATGCCGCTATGGTTTTCAACGAGCAGATCGCTGCTGCCAAGCATGGTAAATTTCGGTACGCGCGCGTCGGATTCCTCCGGCAAATCAAGCGCACGCAAAATCCGCCGAAGCCGGTTTGAATTGTTTTTTGCCATACCTTGCTCCTTTTTGCAAGCATATGTTCCGCGGGGGCTGGCAATGATAAGAAAACAAGCTTTGAACCAATGACGGAGGGATTCGATGGCGATCAACAAAGTGGAAATCTGCGGTGTGGATACCAACAAACTCCCGATGCTTTCCGCAAAAGAGATGCGGCAGCTTCTGCTAAAGGTCAAATCCGGCGACGAGGGTGCGCGAGAGGAGTTCATTCGCAGCAACCTGCGTCTTGTGCTGTCCATCGTGCAGCGTTTTGCCAACCGCAACGAACAGATGGACGATCTGTTTCAGGTCGGCTGCATCGGCCTCATCAAGGCCATAGACAATTTCGACCTGCGGCACGAGGTGCGCTTTTCAACCTATGCCGTGCCGATGATTATCGGCGAAATCCGCAGGCACCTGCGCGACAACAACGCCATTCGCGTCAGCCGCTCGTTGCGCGATACCGCCTATAAGGCCCTGCAGGTGCGCAACCGTCTGTCCGAAACCTGTGAAAACGAGCCGACGCTTGCGCAGATCGCCAAGGAGCTCGACATCACCGAAGAGGACGTTACGTTTGCGCTCGATGCGATACAGGAACCCATCTCCCTGTTTGAGCCTGTGTTCCGCGACGATGGGGACGCCGTATTCGTTATCGATCAGATCAGCGACACCAAAACCAGCGACGCCAACTGGCTTGAAAGCATCGCCATCAACGACGGAATGTCGCACCTGACGGAGCGCGAAATGCGGATTCTTAAACTGCGTTTTTTCATCGGCAAGACCCAGATGGAGGTCAGCCGCGAAATCGGCATTTCCCAGGCGCAGGTTTCCCGTCTGGAAAAAAGCGCGCTGAAACAGCTGCAAAAGTTTGTGTAAAAGGCGCTGCGGCCCGTTTGCCTGCCGCACATACGATTTTATACAAGATGATGCAAGGTACAGGCGCGTTGCCCCGCGTCCGGCCCCGATCGTTCACGCCGCGTTGGCAATGTTTCCAGGCCGCAGGTTTGGATCGGTATGCACAAGCGGCTATTGCATCCTCTGAATATCCCGCTGCAAACGCTTGATAATCCGCTTTTCCAGGCGGCTGATATAGCTTTGTGAAATCCCAAGCATGTCGGCTACCTGCTTTTGCGTGCATTCCGGCCGGTTATTGAGACCAAAGCGGAGCTCTACAATGGTCTTTTCACGCGGCGACAACCTGATGAGCGCCTGCCGCAGCAGCTCCCGGTCCACCTCGTCCTCCATGTCGCGGCTGATGATGTCGTTATCCGTACCCAGGATATCGGATAACAGCAGTTCGTTCCCATCCCAGTCCACATTGAGCGGCTCGTCAAAGGAAACCTCCAGCTTCAGCCTGCTCGTACGCCTCAAATGCATCAGAATTTCATTTTCAATGCAGCGCGACGCATACGTCGCCAGCTTGATTCGTTTGGACGCGTCGAACGTATTGACCGCCTTGATCAGCCCGATGGTGCCGATGGAAATCAAATCCTCCACGCCGACGCCCGTGTTCTCGAACTTACGTGCAATATAGACCACCAGCCGCAGATTATGTTCAATGAGCGCGTTTTTTGCCTCCGTATCGTCATGCATCAGTCGTTCGATCCACTCCTGCTCCTCCTGCGGCCCAAACGGCGGCGGCAGCGTCTCCCCCGAGTGGACATACATCAGTTCCTTCGCCCGCCGCATCAGCAGCCGCATGTAAATCCGTTCCAGTATCCGTTTCAGTCTGCGCATGAATGCACCACCTTTCGTCCGTCAATATCCCTCCGCCCACGATGGCGTCGGCGCATTTCAGCGCCTGCCTGCTTTCGGCAACCATAGCGTCGACGCTGTGCCAATATCCCTGATACACGCGCACGTCGACGGGCCGCATAGCGCGCAGCATACCCTCGCCGTCCACCGTGCGGTATGGTACGGGCCGCCCCTCATATGGCGGCAACAGGCCCGGGCGGATTATGATAACGGGCAGACCGCTGATGGGTTCGACCAGCAGATTGCCCGTATCCACGAGCGCGTTTAAATCCAGCATACGGTCCGGCAGACGGACCATAAGCCGTATGCGAAGCGGGCGCTGCCGGATTGCGCGCAGCATGGCGCGGATCAGCCGCGGCAGCAGTGCGCAGCAACAGGCGGAGATCAGCGCCACACGAACGGGCACCGTACATACAAACGCGCCACTGCGGAAGTTGCCGCCAAAGAGCATTGCCAGCGCGAACATCACGCCGCCCATCAGGCAGGCGGCAAGATACAGGCAGAGCAGCGCCTTCGGATACGTGCGCGGCGTTTCCATCAGCGGCAGCGCCATAACCGCGCCAAGCAACAGCTTGGGTAAAAATGCGGCCAGCACGGGAAGAACCGACATGGACAGCAGCGCGTAGACCGCGCCAAACGCCGCGGCCGCCCACATCCGCCACGAAACGGGCCTGACCCCCTCCAGCGCATATGCCAGCCGCAGCATCAGCAGATTCATCATCAGGTTATCCAGCAGAAACAGCTCGATCGATACGCGCATTCCTTTCCACCGCCTATGCAATCTTGATGACCATCACGGTCATGTCATCGTCATGCTTGCGTTCGCCGGCGCGCCGCAAGAGCTCTGCGGCCGCCTGCTGGCTGGTCTCCGTGCTGCGCAGTACGGTTTCAATCGCCGCGCAGGTCTGATCGCCAAGCGCCTCGAGCGCGCCGTCTGAGAACAGCACGATCGCGTCGTTGCGCCGAAGTCTGGCCGTTGCAACGGCCGGTACCGCCTCGTTGAGTATTCCGGCCGGCAGCGCCTCCGCCCGGACGGTATGCAGCTTCGCGCCGCGGTACACAAACGATGGCGGCGCGCCGTATTTCATGAATTCCGCGTCTCCCGAGCGCAGGTCAAGATAGACCGCGTCCAGCGTGGCGTACATGTCCTCCTTGCGCTCGAGCAGGAGGCGGTTGACGCTTTCAAGCGCAACATCGCGCGAAAACCCCGCATCGTAGAGATCGAACAGCAATCTTAGCGCCGAGTCGCTCTCCCCCTTTGCCTCCACGCCCGCGCCCATGCCGTCGCTGAGCGCATACAGCACGCGACCACGTTCCATCCGCCGCTCGCCGGTGCTGTCGCCGCTGACCCCGCTGCTGCTGATGGGCGCCGTCGCCGTACCCATGCTGGCGACCAGCTGCTGCGCCTCCTCCATTACGAGCGTGCACTGCCGGCCCTCTGCATCCGCGCGCAGCGTGCGCACAGGCCTGTGCAAAATGCTTTGCACCGTCTGTTCAAACGTCTCAATCTGTCCAAGCAGCGCCGCGGGCACCCGAACGTGCAATTGCAGCTTTCCCTGTGGAAACGACGCGTCCACACCATAGACGCGGTAGCCGCGCCGGTCCAGCCCGCGCAGAAGCGTCTGCTCCAGCTCCTCGTCCAGCCAGCGGTCGATCATCACGCGCTCGGACAGCCGGTCGATGATATCGCACACGCCGCCAAGCTGGCGGTTGATGAACGCATACTGCTGGTCGGTTTGCCGCCGCATGGCCTTTTGCACCAGATACTGGTTCTGGGCCTGCCATGCGGCCGCGGCCATCTGCTGCATATGCCTGCAGGACGGGTCGAACGGCTTCCGGATGCGGATGCGCTCGCCGCGTTCATGCGACTGTGTCAGCAGCAGAATCGCCTCCGCCGCCTTGGGCCAATCCTTCCAGCAAGGTTTTTTGAGCGGACAGCCCGCGCACACGCCGTATGCCGCCTGCGCAATCCACTGCATCAGGGCGTCGCTTGGCTCCGGCTCGGGTTCCTCCGCCCGGTATAGCCGCGCCATCTCGGCCACCACCTCCGAGGTGTGCCGCATTTCCCCGGCAATGCAGGCGCGCATGCGCATAACGGACTTGCGCGCATAGCGTTCGCGATCCTTGCCGGCATCGATATACGCGCAAAGCTGGAGCAGTTTTTCCTTCGGAATCAATAAAAAGGGCAGTCCCGCCGCCACCAGATTGAGCAGACTGATCGCGTGCGGCGTGGTATACAGATAGGTGCCGACCAGCAGGCTGCACCCGACAAACCCGCCCAATACGCCCAGCGTGCCGAGGCTGCGCAGCGCCGCCCCGGCAAGCGCGCACGCCGCAATGCTGCCAACGAACATCAGCGCAAACTCGCCGTTGATGGTTAATACCACACCCAGCGCAACCGCGACCGCGACCCCGGCAAGGCCGCGCGCATAGGCGGCTATCATGGAAAAAACCAACAGCAACGTGACCGGCAGGGAAAAGCCAAACGCGCGTACATCCGTTACGCTGAGCAGGAGTACGCCGAAAAATGCGCTGCCGCCGACCTGTTCGCCGTCGGTGAGCACATGCCGCTGTTCCAGCGAGCGCAGCGTCCGCAGCGCGTTTTGCATCACCAGCGCGGAGAAGACCTCCACGCCCAGCGCAATGACGCCGCGCATGAGTTCGCGCATATCGCTGCGGTAAAAGACCGGCAGCACCGCCACCTGCGCGACAAACAGCAAAATCAGCTTACTGAACTTGCTGCTTCCCATGCGAACGCGTGAAAAAATTAAAAACAGGGCGTAATACAGTGCGCAGGCCGTAAGCTCCGGCAGTTGCGGAGCGCCCTGCAAAAAGAGCAGGCTTAAGATTGTGCCGACAACCGCGTACTGCATGTTATAGCCGCTCATGCCGACAGCCGCCAGATATGCCAGCGCAAACGGAGAAACGCGTTCCATGATGCACACGCGGCTTACCAGCGCCGCCATCAGCAACGTAAGCAGTTCGATCTTGAATTCACTGCGCGCAAAGTACGCGCCTATCCTGTTTTTGCGCACGGTTGTTTTGGCTTGCATCTGCTTTCCCCCAAGTACAAGAAAGTATACTGGTCACAATGCGCGAAAAAATCGGATTGAGCGACGTATGCCGTGCGATCGTCGGTCAGTATTTGCGCGCATGCGCCGCGTTTCGCGTCCGTCTGCGTGCATGCGACGCGAATCCTGCAAAAAACGCTGTCAAAACCTTGCTGGACCAGTTGCGAAACCAACTTGCGCACTTGCTAGAACGCACACGGCGTGGTATAATCGGTTGATTTTAAGAATGGGGAGGTTTGGACTTGTTTACTGCAAATGGCTATTACAGTTTGCTCCAGGGCAACTATCTGTTTTCTGAGGTTGCCAAGCGCGCGGCCGCCTATCAGGCCGCGCATCCGGACGCCGAACTGATCCGCATGGGCATTGGCGACGTGACGCGCCCGCTTGTGCCCGCCGTAATCGAGGCGCTGCATCAGGCCGTTAACGATATGGCGCATGCCGGGACGTTCCACGGCTATGGCCCGGAGCACGGCTATGACTTTTTGCGCGATGCGATCATAAAGCGCGACTACCTCTCCCGTGGAATCAAGCTGGACATCGATGAAATCTTTGTCAGCGACGGCGCAAAGTGCGACGTCGGCAACATTCAGGAGTTGTTTTCTGCCGACTGCACGGTTGCGGTCATGGACCCCGTCTATCCCGTGTATGTCGACACCAACGTGATGTCCGGACGCGGCGGCAGGTACGACGCGAACCGCGGCGCGTATGAACGGTTCGTTTATCTGCCTGCGACCGCTGAAAACGGATTCGTCCCGGACCCGCCCAGGCAAAAGGTTGACGTCATCTATCTTTGCTTCCCAAACAATCCCACAGGCGTAACGCTGTCCAGGCCGCAGCTGAAAACCTTTGTGGATTATGCGCTGCAAAACAACGCGCTCATACTTTATGATTCCGCATATGAAGCCTATATTTCCGAACCCGAAAAACCGCACAGCATCTATGAGGTTGAAGGCGCCGGACGCTGTGCCATCGAATTCCGCAGCCTGAGCAAGACCGCGGGCTTTACCGGCACACGGTGCGCATACACCGTCGTCCCGCGCGAGCTGACGGCACGCGACACGTTCGGCAATATCGTTTCGCTCAACGCCATGTGGGAACGCCGTATGGCCACCAAGTTCAACGGCGTGTCCTACATCACCCAGCGCGGCGCGGCAGCCGCATACGGCAACGAGGGCTATGCGCAGATTCTTGGCGTTGTTGCGGATTATATGGAAAACGCCCGCATCATCCGCGAAAGCCTGCGGGACGCCGGATATACCGTGTACGGCGGCGTGAACGCGCCCTACATCTGGCTGAAGACGCCCGGCGGCGACAGCTGGAAATTCTATGACGAGCTGCTTGACCGCTGCCATGTGATCGGCACGCCCGGCGCTGGATTCGGCGCGGCGGGCGAGGGGTATTTCCGCATGACCGCGTTTGCAAGCCGCGAAAACACCGTCCGCGCCATGGAGCGCATCTGCAAAGAATAAGCAAAACCAGGCATGACAAAAATCATTGCGTTTGAGGGGATAGACGGAACGGGGAAAACCGTGCAGATGGGCCGGCTTTTCGACCGTTTGAACGCGCGCGGCTTGCGCGTTCAAACGCTGTCGTTTCCAATTTATACCTCGTTCTTTGGGAGTGAAGTCGGTAAGCTTCTGACCGGCAGGGACGGCGTGCGTGCGGACGCGGTGGACGGCAAGAGCATGGCGCTGTGGTTCGCGCTCGACCGCTTTGAGGCGTTCCGGACGTTTGATTACAGCGACGCGGACGTGCTGCTCATCAACCGCTATGCGCTCAGCAACGCCGTGTATCAAAGCATTCGCGACCGCGATCTCGGCCGCCCCGACCTGCTGGACTTTGTGCTTACGCTCGAGCACGAACACTTTATGATCCCGCGCGCGGATGCGAATATTGTGCTGGATATGGCGGCGGAAACCGCTTCGCATAATGTCGACAGCAAGGGATACCGCGAATATGTCGGCAATGCGCGCGATGTTTACGAAGCAATCCCGGACATCCAGCAGCGTGCGCGCATAAAATACATGGAATATGCAAAGCGGCTGAACAATGTGTTCATTGTCCCCTGCATGGAAGGCGGCCGCTTGAAAAGCATTGGGCAGATCGGGGATCTGATCGACAACGTGCTCAAAGATATCCTGTAAGAATCACTTAGGAGGTAGGTCACAAATGAGAAAAATCGGTATCCTGACGGGCGGCGGCGACTGCCCGGGTCTCAATGCGGTCATCCGGGGCGTGGTAGAGGAGTGCGCGGCAAGCGGCATCGAAGTATACGGTTTCTCCGCCGGCTGGCGCGGCGCGCTCACCGGCGAGGGCCGTTGGCTGACGCTCAAGGACGTTGAGGGGCTGCAGACAAAGGGCGGCACGATTTTAGAGAGCTCACGCACCAATGTCATGAAGGTGGAAAACGGCCCTGAAAAGGTCCGCACCACGTTGGAGGGACTTGGTCTTGAGGGGCTGGTTGCAATCGGCGGCGACGACACGCTCGGCGTGGCGAACAAGCTGCAAAAGATGGGTATGAATATGATCGGCGTACCCAAGACCATTGACAACGATCTCTCCTGCACGGACTACACGTTCGGCTTTGACACCGCCAGCAACATTGCGATGGAGTGCATGGATAAACTGCATACCACCGCGGCTTCCCACGCCCGCTGCATCGTGGTTGAGTGCATGGGCCGCCACACCGGCTGGATTGCCATTCAGGCGGGCATTGCGGCGGACGCGCACCTCATCCTCATTCCCGAGTTCCCCAAAACGTTTGACGAGGTCATGCAGGTAATCCGCGGCCGTTACGTCAAGGGCGAGCGGCACACCATCATCTCCGTGGCCGAGGGCTTTGAGCTCAAGGGGGAAACCGAGGAAGTCGTGGGGCTCGACGCATTCGGCAACAAGCTGTTGCTCGAAAAGGATCTTGCCAAAACCCTTGCGGATCGCATTGAAAAAACCATGCGCGCCGATACGGCGCTTGATGAAAAGCGCAAATTCTTTGAATGCCGCAGCGTAGTGCTGGGCCACATCCAGCGCGGCGGCTCCCCCTCCTGCTTCGACCGCGTGCTTGGCACGCGCCTTGGCTTCAAAGCGGGCGCGCTGGTGGTTGCCGGCGATTACGGCAACATGGTCGCCCTGCAGGGCACCAAGGTCGTCAAGGCCGACCTGGACAAGGCTGTTACCGAGCGCAAAGAGGTCGATTACGACCTGTATCAGTCCGCCTCTCTGCTGTTTAAGTAAGCGTTCCCGCATAAGCTCATACTATCAAAGCTGCCCGCTTGACGGGCAGTTTTCAGCCTGTTGAAAAAACCACGGGCGGGTTCGGAGGGCCGCGGCATTCCGGAGGTTCGTTCCGGCTCCGCTCGATTTACCGGTGGAACGGATCGTTCGGTTTGGGCGGTTCCCCTATGCTTCTTGCCGGACGGTAGCCCGCCGGCGAGAGGCAAAGCCTATAATCCTCAAAAAAGTGGCAAAGTCACTTTTTGACACGCTGAGCTGCCCGCTTGACGGGCAGCTTTTCCGTCAAAAGGTTTGGGGTGCGCCGATTTTTTTTGCGGCCCTCTTGACTCTGACGTAACGTCATTATTTATAATGCCGGTATGGCTCATGAGACCTGCCGGCAATCGAGGCCGGGAACCACCGTTGTGCTCCCGGTTTCGTGCGCCCCACAGGCTGGTCGGATACCGGCCGAAAAGACACCTGGAGGCATTGCAATGAAGATCAATGAGGTTGCAAAATGCACGGGCGTTACCGTGCGTACGCTGCATTATTATGACCAGATCGGGCTGCTGAAACCCGACGCCGTCACAGAAAACGGCTATCGCGTTTACAGCGCCGGCAACCTTGGGCAATTGCAGCAGATCCTGTTCTTTCGCGAACTGGGCTTTCCCCTTGGCGAGATTCGGGGCATCATGGCGCAACCCGGCTACGACCGGACAGAGGCGCTGAAAAACCATCGCTCGCTGCTGCAAAAGAAGCGGACGCGCCTTAACGGACTGATTGCACTGCTGGACAACATCTTGGACGAAAATAACAAGGAGGGGCCGATCATGGATTTTGAAGCCTTTGACACCACGGAAATCGAGAGATTGAAAACGCAGTATGCCGAGGAGGTGAAGGCGCGCTGGGGCCATACGCCCGCTTATGCCGGGAGCGAGCGGCGAACGCAGGCATACGACGGGCCGCAATGGGCCGCCGTTACCGAGGCGGGCGAGGCGATCCTGCAGGCGTTTGCGGACAGGCGCGGCAGCGCGCCGGACAGCCCGGAGGCACAGGCGCTCGTGGGCCGGTGGCGGGCGCATATCACCGCTAATTTTTATCAATGTACGGGGGAGATTCTTGCCGGATTGGGCGAGATGTACACTTGTGACCAACGGTTTAGGCAAAGCATCGACCGGCGCGGCAAGGGAACGGCGGCGTTTATGTCCAGCGCAATCGCGGCCTATTGCCGTTCGGATTCCACACAGGCGAAGTAAACCGCAACTGCTGCATGACGCCGCCCGGTATCAAGCGCCGTAAACGGCGGCTGACGCCAAATTGCACGGCGCCGGAAATGTCTAAACATTGAAAATCAAACGCAATGGGTTCGTCTCTCGCCGCGGTGCATGCGCGGCGAGAGACCTTCTTTATAGCACCAGAGGCGTTCAAAATGAACAGGCGCCCGGTTTGTTTCGCTGCCTTCCTATCGCCGGAACGAATCCGCGATGTTGGCAAAAGAAATATTTGACGCAGCCACATAAAAATGATATTTTGATAGAACATGAAAAATATATCATTATAAGGAAACCGGTATGAAAGACGCCCCGATCATTCGGATTGAGCATTTAACAAAAGTATTCCCCACGCCGGAGGGCGAATTTAAGGCACTCGACGATATATCGATAGAGATCATGCCAAGCGACATCTTCGGTATCATCGGTATGAGCGGCGCCGGGAAGAGCACGCTCGTCCGCTGCATGAACTTTCTGGAAAAGCCCACCTCGGGAACCGTGATCTTTGGCGGCTGCGATTTAAGCAGCTATGCCGAGCCGCAGCTGCGCAGGGTGCGCGCAAGCATGGGCATGATCTTCCAGCAATTCAATCTGCTCTCTCAAAGCACGGTGGAGGCCAACGTCCGCTTTCCGCTGGACATTGCCGGGATGCCCCGCGAGCAGGCGAAAAAGCGCGTCTGCGAGCTGCTTGATGTGGTTGGGCTCAGCGAAAAGGCCAACGCCTACCCAGCGCAGCTTTCCGGCGGGCAGCAGCAGCGCGTGGCCATCGCGCGCGCGCTCGCTACAGAGCCCAAGGTGCTGCTGTGCGACGAAGCGACAAGCGCTCTTGACGGCGCGACCACGCGGCAGATTCTTGCGCTTTTGCGCGATATCAACAAGCGCCTTGGCGTTACAATCGTGGTGATTACGCATGAAATGCGCGTGGTCGAGGAAATTTGCAACCGTGTGGCAATCGTCGATAACGGCCGCATTGCCGAGGTCGGCGATGTTGCGGACATCTTTACAAACCCCGGCTCCTCCGCTGCAAAACGGCTGGTATTCCCCGAAGGAGGCAAACTGCCGGGCTTTGCGCGAACGCGCATGGCGCGGATCGTTTTTGACGGCAGCTCTTCGTTTGAGCCCGTCTTTTCCAACATGATTCTCGATTGCCACGCAACCGTGAACATCATGTACGCCGATATGCGCGACATCGACGGCACGGCAAGAGGGCAGATGGTCGTCCAGCTTCCCGACAACGATCAGCTTGCGGCAAAGGTTGTCGGTTACCTGCGCGCAAGAGGACTTTCTGTTGAGGAGGTGAGCCGCATATGACCATTGACGGCGCAGTTTGGGGTATGATCGGGATGGGGCTGCTGGAAACGCTTTACATGACGCTTGTTTCAACGTTGCTTTCGTATGTGCTGGGGCTTCCGCTCGGCGTGATATTGGTCGTAACGCAGAAGGGCGGCATCATGGAAAATCTCCCGCTCAACGGTACGCTCAATGTGATCGTCAACATCCTGCGTTCGGTTCCGTTTTTGATCATGCTGATTCTGGTGATCCCCATTACGCGCTTCATTGTGGGAACCACCATCGGTTCTACCGCCACCATCGTTCCGCTGGTCATCGCTGCGTTTCCGTTTATCGCGCGGCTGGTGGAATCATCGCTCAAAGAAGTGGACTACGGCGTGATAGAAGCGGCAAAATCAATGGGCGCAGGCAATTTTACCATTATCCGCCGCGTGATGCTGCCGGAGGCGCGGCCCTCGCTGATCGTCGGCTGCGCAATCGCCGTAACCACCATTCTAAGCTATTCCGCGATGGCCGGCATTTGCGGCGGCGGCGGGCTCGGCGCAATTGCGATCAACTATGGTTTTTACAAATATGAGTCCGGCATCATGATTCTCACGGTCATTTTGCTTGTCATGGTCGTGCAGGCGTTTCAGGAGGTCGGCACACGGCTGGCGGCCCGGACGGATAAACGTGAAAGACGCGATTAACGCATGTTGCGTTAATAATACACCGGATGGATGTAAGGAGGACTATTATCATGAAGAAACGATTGCTCGCCGTTCTGTTTGCAGGCATACTGCTGCTTGCGGCTTTGGCAGGCTGCGCGCCGCAGAATGCCGGGACGCCCGCGGACAGCGCCCCCGCGGCAACCGCCGCGCTGAAGGTTATCAGGGTCGGCGCAAGCCCCACGCCCCACGCGGAAATTCTTGCGCAGGTCAAGGACATGCTTGCCGAACAGGGCTATGCGCTCGAAATCATCGAGTTTACCGACTATGTGCAACCCAATATCGCGCTCAACGACGGTTCGATTGACGCCAACTTCTTCCAGCATGATCCCTATCTTGTGGATTTTAACGAAAAAAACGGCACGGACCTGGTTTCCGCCGCCGCAATCCACTATGAGCCGATGGGTATTTTTCCGGGCAAGACCACCTCACTTGCCGATCTGAAGGACGGCGCAACGCTCATCGTGCCTAACGACACCACCAACGAGGCGCGCGCACTGCTGCTGCTGCAGGAAGCGGGGCTGATTGAGGTCGACTCTTCCAAAGGCCTGACGACGACGCCCAACGACATTACGAACAACCCCAAAAACCTCAGGATTCAAGAGATCGAGGCCGCACAGATTCCGCGCTCGCTGCAGGATGTTGATCTTGCGGTCGTCAACGGCAACTATGCCCTGCAGGCGGATCTGACCGTTGAAAAGGATGCGCTGGCCAAAGAGGAAAAGGATTCTCTTGCGGCCGAAACCTACGCCAATATCCTGGCCGTGCGCACCGGCGACGAAACGCGCGAGGACATTCAGGCTCTTGTTGCGGCGCTGAAAAGCGATACGGTGCGCGATTATATCAACGCGACCTATAGCGGCTCCGTTGTGCCGATGTTCTGATAACAAGCCGCACGACTGAAAAAGAAAGACCGCGTCCCGTGCGCATCTTGCCGCTGGGACACGGTCCTTTTTTGTTGTTCCGGCCGCATTGGCTCCCGGTCCGTGCAGTGCGGACGGTACAAGCCCCGACCCTTAGCCCTGCATGCGCCTGACGCGCGCGGCAACCGCCTTCCCCGTCGGCGTTACGGCAAGTCCGCCGCGCGCCGTCTCGCGGTATTCCGGCCGGATATCCTTGCCGACGGCAAGCATGGTGGCAACCACCTCGTCGAACGGAATCAGGCTGGTCACACCCGCAAGCGCCAGATCGGCGCAGAGCATGGCGTTAACCGCGCCAAGCGCATTGCGCTTAATGCAGGGGCACTCCACCAGCCCCGCGACGGGATCGCAGATGAGTCCCAGCACATTTTTGATCGCCATTGCGGCCGCGTCCAGCGCCTGCACGGGCGCCCCGCAGCTGATTTCAACCAACGCCGCCGCCGTCATGGCGGCCGCAACACCCGTCTCCGCCTGACACCCGCCGCCCGCGCCGGAAATGGTTGCGTTTTTTGCAAACAGCAGCCCCACCGCACCGGCGGTAAACAAGCCTTCGACCAACGTATCGTCCGACCAGCCGCGCTGACGCGCGCTCTCGATCAATACGCCTGCAAGAATGCCGCTTGCGCCGGCGGTCGGCGCGGCCACGATGCGCCCCATCGAGCAGTTGACCTCCACGACCGCCATAGCGGACGCCGCCGCGCGGCAGGCGTTGTAGCCGGAAAACGGATTGTGCTTGCCATACTTAAAGAGGCTGATCGCATCCCCGCCGGAAAGCCCGCTGACCGATTCCACCTTGCCGGAAAGCCCTTTGTTGACCGATTCGCGCATCACCTGCAAATTGAGGTGCATCTCCTCCAGAATATCCTCGCGCGTGCGGTCTGACTGCTTGATCTCCCGCAAAAGCATGGCCTCCCGAATGGGAATATCGTTTTCCAGACAATATTTGCGCAGCGCTTCGCCGTTCTCAAAAGCGCCCGTCAATGCAGTGCTCATATATTTCCCCCTCCTCAGACCGCAAACAGCTTGATGATGCCGTGGCACAGCGCGTGGATCATAGTAAGCATCTCGTTTGTTATGGGCTGATCCGTTTCAATGGTCATATACGCATCCTCGCCCTTGCCATGACGAAATACCCGCATGAATGCAATATTTACCTTCAGCTGCGAAAGCACGTGCGAAACTTCGGCAATCACGCCGGGCTCGTCATGATGCTGCACGATCAGAGTAGGATAGTCGCCGGTCAGTTCCACGTTCAGGCCGTTGATTTCGGTGATTAAAATATTTCCGCCGCCGACGGATTGCCCCACAACCTCCGTTATCCGTCCGGCCTCGTCGGTAATCCGAATGCGCGCCGTATTCGGATGCGGCGCGGGCAGGTCTGAAAACTCAACCGAAACCTGCACGCCCAACTCCCGCGCAATGCGGTAGGCGTCCTTGATGCGCGCGTCGTCCGGCGCCATGCCCAATGCGCCCGCGATCAGAGCCTTATCCGTGCCGTGGCCCTTGCCGGTTTCGGCAAACGAGCCATAGAGCGTAAATTCCGCCTGTGCAACGCGCATGCCCGCAATATGGCGCGCCACATGCGCCATACGCACCGCGCCCGCCGTGTGCGAACTGCTCGGCCCCGTCATGCGTGGGCCAATGATATCGAATACCGAAAAGCTTTCCATGCCGTATCCCCCGTTTCCCATCCAAGGTGTGATATGCTATGGTGTTTTTGTATGTCGCCTGCCGATCCTGTAAAAATCGCCGCTCACGTAGCAGGCGGGCCCGTTTTTCTATAAAAAGAACCGACGAATGTCGGTTCACAACAAAGTTCCGACCAAATTGCTTTATCAAGCCTGCGATGGCCGTCATTTGCAGCGACATGCGCGGTGATTTTGACACGTCTCGTGCAGCCGGTCCGACAGGCGATGCAATCGTCCGGGGCAGATGGCTGCATGCAAAATGCCACAGCGATTTCCGTCGGCAAACGGCAGTTTGTCGACGGCCTAAACCGACGAATGTCGGTTCTTGCAATTATTGCCGCGCACCCGTTCTTTGACAAAACGCGCTCCGAACGATGATCCGCAAGCGGGCTCCTTTCAGGCTGACCCGCGGCACACCGAACCTTCCGCTTAATGCTGCTTCCGTCAGGACCTGACATGGTTCACGGCATTCGGTTGCACGGGACCCGACGCTCAACGCCTCTTTACGGGGTCCGACTTCACAGGCGCTTGCCGGGGAACGGGATTTCGACCCTGCTGTAGCGGATTGCAGGTTCAGGGCACCGCTAACTCCCCGCTTAGCGCGGCAAACTTTATTCGCTGTATATCATTGTATCATGAAGCTATGCTTCATGCAAAAGGAAAATTGCGTATTTTGCGGCAGCTTTTACCTGTTCGCGCGGGTCGTCGAGCAGCGCGGTCAGCTGCGGCAGCAGATCCCGCCTGCCGTTTTTTCCTGCCAGCACCGCGGCGTGGCAGAGAATGCGGCCGCCCGAATTGAGGTTTCTACCCACAATTTCAAGCACGGGCCTGATCTCGCCGGATAGGATGCGCTCCAGACCGAACGCGGCGGGCGCCTCGTCCAGCGGGTCGATGCCGTCATTGAGCGGACAGGCAAACTGGCAGCGCTCGCAGCCGAGCATACTCGTCATAACGTCCATCGCCCATTCCGGCATTGTATCCTTACCCATATAAGCGCGCGCACATTTGGTAAAATCATATCCCGCGCCCGAAATCGCCTGCGAGGGACACGCTGCGCAGCAGCGCCCGCAGTCCGGACAGGCACGCGGCGCGCGCGGCGCTTCATAGACCGCGTCCGGCACGTCGGCGGCAAGCGTTTGCACGGCAACGCGTGTGCCGTATCCGTCATAGGCGGTCAGGCCGTTTTTACAGGAAACGCCAACGCCGCTACGCAGCGCAAGTTCGCGGACGGGGACATAGACGCGCTCCGCGCGCACGCCGCTTCCCGCAAGCGGTGCAATGAGCGCATGCGCGGCATGGTACGCCGCATTTGAAGCGGGGTATGTGCCTGAAACGCCGCTGCCGATTTTGTAGGGGCGGTATGCATACAGCAGCAGAAGCAGCGCGTTTGCCCACGGATAGTCCACGCGTGGATCGATGCACAGCGACCGCCCTGAAACATCCAAAACGCCGTCACGAAGGCGGCGTTCATAATGGATAAATTTGTCTGGCGGCAGCACGAAGCATTCTGAAAAGCCGGCTTGCCGTGCCAGTTGTGCAACGGAAATCATTTCTGCGCCTGCAGCATATCCTTGGTCTTCATCAGGCGCGTCAGGTTGCCGCGCTCATTCTCGTCCAGCTTCATCTGGATACGCCGGATCGCATCCGTAAACTGCGGTATCATGACGTATTCAAGCGCGTTGACGCGGCGGCGGGTCTTTTCAATCTCATCGGCAAGCCGGCCGCAGGTCTTCTCCACCTCGGCGAGCTCTATGAGCAGCGGCAACACCTCGGCGAGTTGCTGCACCGCGCCGTCAAGGTCTGCGCTGGTCGTTGCAAAGCCGTAGGGATAGGTAAAGCCGCCCTCGCCATGCTTCATTGTGATCTTCGGCACCGCGATGCTCAGAACGTTTTGCCTGCCTGCCTCCACCGCAATCGCGCGGGCGGGGTACATCAGCGCCTCATCGACTTCATCATTGCTCATGGTCGCGCGCGCCAACACAAAGTTCTTCATACTCAGCATCAGCATCCGCTCGACCTCCTCGCGCAGCTCCCTGTTGCGGCGCGCATAGCCGATGAAGCGGCGCACAAGCTCGTCCCGCTTGTCCTTCATCATCTTATGTCCGCGCACAGCAACCTTTTTACGTTTTTTAAGGTTACTGAGCTCCATGCGGGTCGGTTTTACCTGGATGGCGGCCATGTGCTATGCCTCCCGCGGATCATATTTTTCGATGTACTCGTCCCGAATGCGCTTCAATTCCGATTTTGGCAGGATTGCCAGCAGCTTCCAGCCGATATCGAGCGTCTCCTCGATACTCCGGTTGGTATAATACCCCTGCGAAACATATTCCGCCTCAAATGCGTCGGAAAATTGAGCGTACAGCTTATCCGTATCGGACAGCGCCGCGTCGCCAAGAATGACCGCCAGTTCCTTTGCGTCCTTGCCGCGAGAATACGCTGAGAACAGCTGGTTCATGGTGTCCGCGTGATCCTCGCGGGTCTTGCCCTTACCAATGCCCTTGTCCTTGAGGCGGCTCAGCGAAGGCAGCACGTTGATCGGCGGCGTGAGCCCCTTGCGGTACAATTCGCGCGAAAGGATGATCTGTCCCTCGGTAATGTAGCCGGTCAGATCGGGAATCGGGTGCGTAACGTCGTCTTCCGGCATGGAAAGGATCGGGATCATGGTGATCGAACCCTTGTTTCCGCGCACGCGGCCGGCGCGCTCATACATGGTCGCAAGGTCGGTGTACAGATATCCCGGATAGCCGCGGCGGCCCGGAACCTCCTTGCGCGCCGCGGAAACCTCGCGCAGCGCCTCGGCATAATTGGTGATGTCGGTGATGATAACTAGCACCTGCATGCCGAGTTCAAACGCAAGATACTCTGCGGCCGTAATGGCCATGCGCGGCGTTGCGATGCGCTCGATTGCCGGGTCGTTGGCCAGGTTGATGAACGTGACCGTACGCTCGATCGCGCCGGTTTTACGAAAATCGCTGATGAAGAAGTCCGCCTCCTCGAACGTGATGCCAACGGCGGCAAACACAACGGCAAACTTTTCATCGCTGCCGAGCACGCGCGCCTGACGCGCAATCTGTGCGGCGAGGTTCGCGTGCGGCAGGCCGGAACCGGAAAATACCGGCAGCTTCTGCCCGCGCACCAGCGTATTCAGCCCGTCGATGGCGGAAATACCCGTCTGGATAAACTCCGACGGATAGTCGCGCGCGGTCGGGTTCATCGGCGTGCCGTTGATATCGAGATGCTTCTCCGGGATCAGCGCGGGACCGTCGTCCATAGGCTTGCCCATGCCGTCGAACACGCGGCCAAGCATATCCGGCGCAACGTCCAGCTCAATGGAGCGGCCTAAAAAACGCGCTCGGGAATTGCTGATCCGCAGTCCCTGCGAGCCCTCGAACAGCTGGAGCATCGCCTTATCGCCGTCAATTTCCAGCACGCGTCCGCGGCGGATACCGCCGTCGGCCTGCTCGATTTCAACCAGCTCGTCGTATTTCACGCCGGAAACGCCCTCAACAAGCATCAGCGGGCCTACGACCTCGCGAATGGTACGGTATTCCTTACGCATCTGGCTCCCCTCCCTCGGTCAATTCACGAATCTGCTCGTTGAGCTCCTTCACGATTCCATCATACTGCGCCTGCGCCTCGGCCTCCGGCACATATTTGAGACGGCCGATCTTCTCGCGCACCGGCAACGCAACGAGCTTATGGAACGAAACGTCCTGCGAAAGCGCCGCGATACACTTTTCATAGCAGGTCAGAATGATCTTGAGCATGAGATGCTGCTTTTGCGGCGAGGTATAGGTGTCCACTTCGTGGAACGCGTTCTGGTGCAGATAATCCTCGCGGATGCTGCGCGTGGCTTCAAGCGTAAGGCGGTCCTTATAGGACAGCGCATCAATACCGACGAGGCGGACGATTTCCTCGAGTTCGTTCTCCTCCTGTAACAGCGACATCGTTTGCTGCACCATCGCCGACCAATCGCCAGAAACGTTCTGGTTGAACCAGTCGTCGAGGCGGTCGAGATAGAGCGAATAGCTTTGCAGCCAGTCGATGGCCGGGAAGTGGCGCGCATACGCAAGCTTGCTGCTCAGGCCCCAGTAGACCTTGACGATGCGCAGCGTGGCCTGAGAAACAGGTTCGCTGATATCGCCGCCCGGCGGGGAAACCGCGCCGATGGCGGAAACCGCGCCCGTACGGTCGTCGCTGCCCAACGCACGCACAAAGCCCGCGCGCTCATAAAATTCCGCAAGGCGGCTGCTCAGGTAAGCGGGGTACCCCTCTTCGCCCGGCATTTCCTCAAGGCGGCCGCTCATTTCGCGCAGCGCCTCCGCCCAACGGGACGTGGAGTCCGCCATAATGGCCACCTTGTAACCCATGTCACGGAAATATTCCGCAATCGTAATACCCGTATAGATGGACGCTTCGCGCGCGGCCACAGGCATATCGGAGGTGTTGGCAATCAGCACCGTGCGCTTCATCAGCGACAGCCCCGTACGCGGGTCCTTCAGTTCCGGGAACTCCATGAGCACGTCCGTCATCTCGTTGCCGCGCTCGCCGCAACCAACGTATACGATGATATCTGCATCCGCCCACTTTGCCAGCTGATGCTGCACGACGGTTTTGCCGCTGCCGAACGGACCCGGAACAGCAGCCACGCCGCCCTTTGCCACTGGGAAAAGCGTATCGATGACGCGCTGACCGGTAATCATGGGCTCGCTTGGCGCGATCTTCTGATCATATGGACGTCCGCGGCGCACCGGCCACTTCTGGAGCATCGGCAGTTCGAACGCCTTGCCGTCCTTTTCCAGCCCGACGATGGGCTGGACGATGTTGGCCGTGCCGGAATGAATCCAGGTAATTCTGCCGCTCATATGCGGCGGCACCATCACACGGTGTTCCACCGCTTCGCTCTCCTGCACCGTGCCGAGAATGTCGCCGCCGATAACCTCGTCGCCAACCTTGGCTACGGGAACGAATTCCCAAAGCTTTTCATGATCGAGCGCGTTGACCATGACGCCGCGCGTAATGCGGTCGCCCGCCTGCTCGCGCACAAGATTCAGCGGGCGCTGAATCCCGTCGTAGATGGACTCAATGAGTCCGGGCGCCAGCTCCACCGACAGCGGTGCGCCTGTGGATTCAACGGGTTCCCCCGGGCCGATTCCGCCCGTCTCCTCATAAACCTGTATGGATGCGCGGTCGCCGCGCAGCTCGATGACCTCTCCAATCAAATGCTTCTCCGACACGCGCACCACGTCGTACATCTGTACGTCCGCCATGCCGCCCGCTACGATGAGAGGCCCCGAAACCTTGATGATCGTTCCTTGCATGTTTTCGCCCTTCCCTTAGTTGTTGAATAGGATATCCACGCCGACTGCCTTTTCGACGTTCTCTTTGAGTCGCGCCATGCCGATGCCTTCCGTTCCGCCGTTATCCGGAATGGGGATGATGGCCGGGTATGCCTCGCCCTCGTATTCCTCGATGGTTTCCCGGCAGGCGCCAAACAGCTTTTCAGTGACGAACACCACGGCATAGCCCTCGCGCGCAAGCCGGCGCAGGCGCCTGTCGGCCTGCTCGCCCTCGTATTCAAAAAATACGTCGAGGCCAACGGCCTTGAACAGCAATACGGAATCACGGTCGCCAATTACGCCAATTTTAGCCATATAACTCACGCAGCCTTTCGGTAATGACACTGTCGCCAAGCCCGTTGCGCTTGACCGTCAAAATCAGACGCACCGCCCTGGCCTCCCGGTCGCGCGCCAGATAATAGCCCACTACCGGAAAAATCGTCAGCACGTCATGGCGGTGATCGTTTACCAGCGAAAGCAGATAATCGTCCCGAACCCGCTCAAGTCGGCCAATGCTGCCGGAAACCAGCATGTCCGTCAGACCCGTATTGAGCGCGCTGCGCGCAACCCCGTCCGCAAGCGCCTTTGCCAGCGCGTCTGCGGGCAGTTCATAGGCGTCGATGAGCGACTGCGGCGCAATGCCGCCGGCCGGCAGCAGCGTGTCGCGCAGGTCCTCGCGCGGGGCGCCCATCGCGCGCATCCTTAAAAACGTCAGTACGTTGTTAAAATCGCACAGCGCGGCAAAATACTGCCTGGCAAACGGCTCCCTACAGTCCCTGGCCGTTTCCATCGCATGGGCAAGGTAGCCGCAATCGCATTCGATGCTGACAATCTGCGGTTCAAAGTGTATCTTGAGCCGGTTTTCCATCCGGTTGAGCGCCCCCGCCAGCTTTTCCGGCAGATCTCCGTACTGCTGGTTCTCCACCGCCTCGGAAAGCCTTTCGCGCGTGTACAGCCCGCCCTCCTGCCAGGCGATTTCTCCGCCGCCGAGCATCCGGGCCTTAAGCAGAACCTTGAGATTATGAATATCCGTCTGTAACAAAAACAGGTCCGTAAGCTCCGGCTTCGGCGAAAGCTCACGCAATGCCTTGGCCGCGGCAATCCGCTCGTTTGCAATCATGCGCTCGCAATCGTTCGGCGTTGCATTTGGAAAGTCGCCGTAACGAGCGTCCGACAACAGGCGCATCACATCCTCGAGACTGCTTTCCGCCATGCGTTGCACCATCTCGCGGCTGAGCATATTCTTTTCGAGCGCGCTGATACGCGCGCATGCATAGGCGTAGCTTCGCTGTGGCACTTAGCTCTGCCCTCCCTCGGTATTGAATAGCAGCGCGGCCACGCGCGTTTCCTCCGCATCGCGCAGCTCGTCGAACAACGAACTGAATGAACAGTCCTTCTCATAGCTCGCGCCGACCAGCAGGAAACCGCCATCAATGTCCGCATTCTGTTCGGAAAGCGTCAGGCCCCGTTCGCCGGACGCGGCGACAAGCCCGGCAAGCGCCGCACGGTCCGCCGAGGCCGGCATAACGGCTTCTCCGCCCTCTGCCTCGCGCAGCAGCAGCTTTTTGCAAATCTCGCCGCGCACATCGGACGGCAACTCGAGCAGCGCGCGGTATGCGCCATCGAACACGGCGTCAATCACCACGCGTTTTTTTGCCAGCGTGGACTTACGGCCCTCCAGCGACGCACGCGTTTTACAGCCGTCGAGCACGCTGCTGACCGCGGCCTCGCGCTTTGCGGCATACTCCGCCCTGCGCTCGGAAAGCGTCTTCTCGCTCTGAGCCCGGATGGCGGCGGCGTTGCTTGCCGCCTCCCCGGCCGTTTTGCCGGCCTCGGCGCGCGCATCGTCGAGAATGCGCTGCGCAAGCTTATTCGTACCGGTCATTTCCTGTGTTGACATTGTTTACTCCTTACAAGTTCAGGAATGCGCCGTCAAACGGCAACGCCGTTGACCAGCAGGAACGAGATGAGCAGCGCAAGCACCGCGTAGGTTTCGACCATAACCGTCATCAGCATCGCCTTGCCCTGTTCCTCCGGCTTCTTGGCGATCATATTGATGCCCGATACGGCGACCTTGCCCTGCGCGACGGCGGAAAGCAAGCCGCCAAACGCGATCGGAATCGAGGCCAGCAGCAGGCTCATGCCCGCCGTCGCGGAGATCGCCGCGCCACCGCCAAGCAGTCCGGCCTTGGTCGCAATGACAAACGCGATCAGCAGGCCATAGATGCCCTGCGTACCCGGCAAAAGCTGCAGCAGCAAGCAGGATCCAAAGCGGTCGGGGTCCTCTGAAACAACGCCCGCGCCGGCCTGTCCAGCCATTCCGACGCCGAGTGCGCTGCCGATGCCCGCGAGTACCGCGGCCAGCGCCGCGCCCATTGCCGCAAAAATTGTTCCCCACTGAAGTTCCATTGTTTTTTCCTCCTCAAATTAATCGATGATCGTATATTCGTTATATCCCGGCTTGGCCGGGCGGGACGGTGTCTGGAATTTACAGCCACGAAACGGTCTATTCGCCAGTAATGCTGACGTGCCGCGTTTGATATCTCAGCGGCCGGAATTCCCTGCCGCCCGTCTCATAGAATTTTCCATAGAATTCCACGTACTGAAGTCTTGCACAGTGCACGAACGCACCAAGCGTGTTGATGCCGATATTAAACAGATGCAGCGCGACCAACAACACGATTGCAACCGCGATGCCGAGAATGCGGAAAAAAATGTTTTCCGCGCCCATCAGCATGCCGCACAGATCGTTGAACACCGAGGCGATCACGCCCGTTGCTATGCCCAGCGCAAACAGCCTTGCATAGGAGAGGATATCCGACAGAAAGCCTGTGACCTGATACAGTTCACCAAGGCCGGATATGGTGCGTCCGAACACATTTTTCTTGGCCCTGCCTTTGAACAGCAGGATCATGAGCGCGCCGACGATGGCCATAATCATGCCCACGGTCTTCAAGCTCGGAACCGCGAGCCCAAGCAACCCGATGATGATCAGCATCCAAGAAAAGTTATCGAAAACGGCCGTCTGCCAATCGCCCTGCGAGAACGACATTTTCATCTTGAGGCCAACGCCGAAGAGAATATGCAGCACGCCGAGGCCAAAGCACAGAATCAACATACTGATCGGGTCGCTCATCGGGTCGATGAGCAGCGGAAACCGATCGGTTGTGCCAAAGAGCACGTCAAAGTCCATGCCGAAGAACGTTCCGACAAGCACGCCCCAAACAATGGTCGAAAGTCCGCCCCAGAGCAGCACGCGCGCAAATCCGCCGGACATGCCCGCGGGCTTTTTGAGCTTAATATACAGCGCGCAGCCAAGGGCAAGGATCAGTCCATAGCCGGTGTCGCTGAGCATCAGGCCAAACAGCAGCACATAGAACGGCGCCATATACGGCGTTGCGTCGAGGCCCTTTGGGTCCGGCCGGGAATACAGGTTTGTCACCTGTTCGAACGGCTCGGAGAATTTGCTGTTCTCCACATAGGATGGAGGAATCTCATCGTCCAGCGGGTCGCGCGCCGTCAGGCTGTATGCATCGGTAACGGACTGCGCCGCCCGCTCCACAGCCTGCAGCTTATCCTCGGGTACCCAGCCCTCGAGCTGGAACGTCGCGCTCGTATGCATGAGCTCCGCCGCAGCCTGCGCGCGGTCGCGTTCAATCACGGCCGCATCATAGGCGTTTTCAATCAACTCGCCGTTCCCGGAAGCTTCTTTGGCAATCTGCGCAGAGAGCGTTTCATGCCGCGCCTGCAGTTGCTGATTTGCCGCTTCAAGTTGACAGATAACCTGCCCCGGCGTTCCGGGCAGCTTTGGAAACGCAAAATCCGTCCAGGCCAGCGATTTCAGGAAGTTGGCAACGGACTTTGCCTCCTCCTTTGCGCAGGCAATCACGCAGGGACGCGTCATGCCATCGCCAAAAAACTGATACTCCGTACAAACCTCGATCTCATTGATCCGTTCCACGTCCGCGGCCGCGATCAAACCAATAAAATAATGCACGTTTTTGGCCGTTTGGAACCGCATCATGTCGCCCGGGAACGTTTTCCAGACGCGAAGCGATTCCATCACGGACTCGTTTTTTTCCAGCTCGCTTTTGACAGACGCCAGTTCGCGCGAAAGGCCTTCAAGCTGATCGGAAAACGCGATTGCACCCGGTATCTGCCCGGTGATATCTGAAAGCGCGGCTTCCGGCCGCGCGGCAAGCATCCCCTTCTTTTCCACATAGGGACGAACGGTTTTCAGCGTGCCGCCAAGCTTATTGACATTGCTTTGCGTAAGACTGAGCTTTGGATCGTCCTCCGCCGCGTCCTCTCCGGCAACGTCGATGATCTGCACGGCCGACGTGGCCTGCAAAGCCTTGAGGATCGCCTCCTGATCCGCCTTATGCGCAATAAGCGCAATGCGCTTCATTGAAATAATCATGCGATTTCCTGCACCCTTTTCAGCAAATAATCAACCGCCGTACGCGCCTTGTCCCCGGCCTGCGCGCAAAGGGCGTCCGCCTCGGCCTCGTAACCGTCGGTCAAACGTTTTGACAGCGCCTCGCCGTCGCGCTCGGCTCTTTCAAGCGCGGCGCGCAGTTCTTCGCGGGCGTCCGCGTCCAGCTGTGTAAGCGCGCGCGCGGCCTCCTCGGTAGCCGCCAGCACCTGCTCGCGCGATTTTGCCGCGGCGGACGCGCGAATTTCGTCAGCCTGCTGCTCGGCCCGAGCGATTTCGTCTATGATCGAACGCATGTTGTATTCCTCCAATCCTTGTGTAAGGGAACGCTACTTTGTGCCAAACAGACGGTCGCCCGCGTCGCCGAGACCGGGAACGATATAGCAATGGTCGTTTAGCCCTTCGTCGATGTGTCCAATATAGATATCCACGTCGGGATGTGTCTGCTGCACGGCCCTGATCCCCTCCGGCGCGGCGATGAGCACCACGAGGCGAATGCTCTTGCATCCCTCTTTTTTAAGCAGGCGCGCCGCCTCTGCCGCAGTATTGCCCGTTGCAAGCATCGGATCAACGATGAAGACCTCACGCTCCGCAACATCCTGCGGCAGCTTGCAGTAATACCCCTTCGCCTCATAGGTTTCCGGATCGCGATACAGCCCGATGTGTCCCATCTTCGCGCTGGGAATGAGGTTCATGATCCCGTCGGCCATGCCCAGACCGGCGCGCAGGATCGGCACAACGCTGAGTTTATCGTTTGCAAGCACATTGAACTTTGCTTTGCAGATGGGCGTTTCTACCTCAATCTCTTTGAGCGGCAGATCGCGGGTAACCTCATATGCCATCAGCATGGCCAACTCGTTAACCAGCTCGCGGAATTCCTTGGAGCCGGTATCCTTTTTTCTCAGCATGGTCAGCTTATGCTGAACAAGGGGATGGTTAATCGTTGTAACTTTAGACATGCCTGTCCTCCTTATTGTCTACTTTCATATTCCGCTATCTTTCCGATGCGGCGCGCATGGCGGCCGCCCTCAAAAGCCGTATCCAGCCATATGGTTACGATCTGCTTTGCCAGCTCTTCGTCCACAACCTGCGCGCCAAGCGCAAGTACGTTCGTATCGTTATGCCTGCGCGTCATCTCCGCCATAAACGTATTGCAGCACAGCGCACAGCGGATTCCGCGAACCTTGTTGGCCGATATACTCACGCCGATGCCGGTCGTACAGATTACAATGCCACGGTCGTATTCGCCGCGGGCAACCGCCTCGCACGCGGGAAACGCCATGTCGGAATAGTCCACGCTCTCGGTGCTATAGCAGCCGAAATCGTGAACGCTGTGACCAAGCGACTCGATGTGCCGAATCAGCACGGGCTTTAGCGCAAACCCGCCATGATCGCACGCAATGGCAATGTTCATAGCAACCTGCTCCTTTGATTTATGTTACATCTATAACTTGAAAGCCTGCCGCACGCAGCAGGCGATTCATATAGGCCAGACCGTAATCACCTGTTTCAATACCCTCGGCGAGAATTAAGTCCGCCTGCACATCCGAGTCCCTCAAGGCGGAAAAAAGATTGGCACACAGTGTCTCTGAGTGATTTCTGTCACCAAGTATAACATATTTTTTGCCGTTGTAAAACATTTTTGTTTGCTCGGTTGCAAAAATTTTGCATGCAATCCGTTCCCGTTCGGCATTGCGGTATAATTCATTGATTTTTTTTGCGGCCGCGCGCGGCGCGCCGCGCACGCAGATCACCTGTGCGTCCGGCGCATAGTGCTTGTATTTCATGCCGGGCGACGCCGCCGGAACATCCTCTTGCAGCGGGGCCAGAATGCTGTCGGAAACGCGGACCTCTCCGATGAGCGCGCCGATCATTTCTCTTGTGACAGCGCCCGGACGCAGGATAGTCGGTGCGCCCGCCAGGGAAAGCACCGTGGATTCCACGCCGTACCTGCAGGGTCCGCCATCGAGGATCAGCGGGATTTTCCCATCAAGATCGGCAAGCACGTCCTGTGCGCGCGTCGGACTCGGCCGGCCGGAAAGATTGGCGCTTGGCGCGGCAATGGGCACGCCGGATTTCTGAATCAGCAGCCGTGCGGTCTTATCCGCCGGCATGCGAATTGCAACGGTATCAAGTCCCGCCGTCACCTCGTCCGGCACAAGGTCCGAACACGGTGCAATCAGCGTCAGCGGGCCCGGCCAGAACGTATCCATCAGGATATCGGCATGCCGCGGCTTGCGCAGCCAGAGCGGTTTCACGTCGCTTTTCCTGCTGACGTGCAGAATCAGCGGATTGTCGGCCGGGCGGCCCTTGGCCGCAAAAATCTCCGCAACGGCCCATCCGTTGAGTCCGTTTGCGCCAAGCCCGTAGACCGTCTCGGTCGGAAACGCGACCAGCCCGCCCTTTTTGATGATCTCCGCGCCGCGCTTTGTACCGGCCTCGACATGTATCTTTGTATGGATGACCTCGGTCTTCATGCGTCTCCGCCGGAAAGCATGCGCGCGCGTTCTGCAAGGATCAGCGCTTCGATGAGCTCGTCCATATCCCCGTCGAGGAACTGCTCCAGCTTGTATAGCGTCAGGCCGATCCGGTGATCGGTCACGCGGCTCTGCGGGAAGTTATAGGTGCGGATTCGCTCGCTGCGGTCGCCGGAACCGACCATGCCTTTCCGCCGGCTCGCCAGCTCCGCATTCTGCCGGGATTGATAGTATTCAAACAGACGGCTTTTCAGCACGCGCATGGCCTGTTCCTTATTTTTCAACTGCGACTTTTCGTCCTGACACGACACGACCATGCCCGTCGGCAGATGCGTGATGCGAATGGCCGATTCCGTTTTGTTTACATGCTGGCCGCCCGCTCCGCTCGAGCGGTACGTGTCGATGCGCAGGTCCGAGTCCTTGATCTCCACCTGTACGTCGTCAACCTCCGGCAGTACGGCTACCGTCGCCGCGCTGGTATGGATCCGCCCCTGCGATTCCGTTTCCGGCACGCGCTGCACACGGTGCACGCCGCTTTCAAATTTGAGCCGGCTGTATGCGCCGCGCCTGCCGCCCAGGGAGAGCACGACCTCCTTGACGCCGCCCTTGTCGGTCATGTTGCTTTCAATAAACTCGGTCTTATACCCGTTGCGCTCGGCATACCGCAGATACATGCGCAGCAGGTCCGCGCCGAACAGCGAGGCCTCGTCTCCGCCGGTTCCCGCGCGAATCTCCAGGATTACGTCCTTTTCATCGTTGGGATCGCTTGGCAGCAGCAGCACGTGCAGCTGTTCGTCAAGCGCGCGCATTTTCTGCTCCAGTTCGGCAAGTTCGGCATGCACAAGCTCTTTCATCTCCGCATCCGGTTGATCCTCGAGCATGGCGCGGCAGTCATCCGCTGCGCTTTGCGCCGCCTCATACTCGGAAAAAACCGCAACGATTTCCTCAAGTGAGGCATGCTCCTTGACCATTGCGCGCCATGCGTCCTTATCGGCCATCGCGTCCGCTCCGGATAGCCTGGCGGCCAGCTCCTCATAGCGCTGTCGAATGCCCTTGAGTTTTTCCAGCATAGTTCCTCCGTCAGTTCGGGGTCAGATCCCTTCCGCCGTTATAAACGGTCACGACGCGTGGATTGCCCGCATAATCGCGTCCTGCGGACGCATTGTCAAACAACGCGCAGACATCCTCCGCCTGCGTACTGCCAATTTCCAATAAAAGCGCTCCGCCCGCATTGAGATGCCGCCCGTAATCCGCTGCGATGCGCCTGTAAAAATCAAGCCCGTCCGCGCCGCCATAAAGGGCGAGCCGCGGCTCGAACCCAACCTCTGTCTGCAATGCGTCCATGTCCGCCCGGCTCAGATACGGCGGATTGCACGCCATCAGGTCGTAACGCCGCCCTGCAACGGCCTCAAACAGATCGCCCTGAACAATCTCAAGCATTACGCCGTTAAGCGCCGCGTTTTCCCGGGTGGCCCGCACGCAGTCTTCGCTGATGTCCGCGCACGTTACCGCAAGCCCGCCAATGGAGCGAAGCGCAACTCCAATGCAGCCGCTGCCGCAGCAAAGATCCAGCGCTGTTTTATACCCGCGTTCTTTTGCAAGGCGCAACGCTTCCTCGCAAAGCGTTTCCGTGTCCGCACGAGGTATCAGCACGCCCGGCCCAACGGAAAATGTCAATCCCATAAAAGACCATTGACTCAGGATATACTGCAGCGGTTCCCCGGACGCCCGCCTGGCAACCAGCGCGCCAAGCTCAGCCAGCTGCTCTCCGGTTATTTCCATACCGTGATGAAGCATGAGAGCGGGCGGATCAAGCCCGAGCACGGCGCCAACCAGTTCTTTGGCCTGCTGCAAATCCTCTTCCATCGCAACGGGCCGAATCTGCAGCTGTACCAGCCGTATGATCTCCGCAACCGTCATTTCAGCCCTCCTTCCGCGCCGGAGCCGTTTTCGGCGGCTGAACGGCCGGGCGCAACCGATCTCCCGCCGCGCTCCGCGGGTATTGCGTTTTCGTTTTCTGCATCTTCGGCCGCTTCCCCTCCATCCTCCGGCGGCTTGCTTTTATCCGCATCGGCCGCCGCGCCCGACTCCTCCTGCATGGGGCCGTCGTTCATCGCGACGTTAAACGCCATGATGGCAACCTCCAGCATGTCCGGTTCCGGCTCGCGTGTGGTCAGATACTGCAATCCCATGCCGGGCGCGCGCACAACGCGCGCAAGCCACCCGTCCGACGCGGCCGCAAGCTTAAGCACCTCGTAGGAGATTCCCGCAACAAGCGGAAAAAACAGCACACGGGTGAAAAAGCGAATCAAAAAATTCTCGCTATACGGCAGCAGCGCAAAGAACAGGATGGAGATTGCCATTACAAGAAACAGGTAATTCGTGCCGCAGCGCGGGTGCAGCCGCGAAAAACGCATGGCGCTCTCCGGCGTCATCTCCGCCTCGTGCTCATAGCAGGCGATGGTCTTGTGCTCCGCGCCATGGTACATATAGACCCGCCGGATATCCTTCATCAGGGAGATGGCGCTGATATAGGCCAGGAAAATAACCAGCCGCGTTACGCCCTCGGCCAGGCTTTTCCAAATCACCGGAGTATCGGTCCGCCACGGAATCAGCTGCGTTGCAAGCGACGGCAGGAACATAAATAATCCAACCGCCATAACCGCCGCCAGTATCACGGCCACAACCATTGCAATGTCCATAACCGATCTTCCGGTCTTCTTTGCAAGCCATTTTTCAAACTTGCCCGGTTCCTCGGTATTCTCCTCGCCAAAGAGCTCCGCCGAGCGCGCGGTCATCTGCATGCCGGTGGCAAGCGACTCGACAAACGCCACCACGCCGCGTACAATCGGGAGGCCTGGCAGCGTCCCTTTCCGCGCTCTCGTGGGCTTGCGCAAATACTCCGTGACGATCTCGCCGTCGCTTTTGCGCACGGCAAGCGCAATCCCGCCGGTGGGCGTGCGCATCATAACGCCCTCCATCACCGCCTGACCGCCGACCGAACAACGCTTCATCCACGCACCCCCTGATTGATCCATTATTTTGAACAGTATAGCATACGCGCCTTTATACGGCAACCGATAGCGCCGTCCCCGCAGAATGCCGGGTTTGCGTCATGCGGTTTCTCCCGCCTGCCGCGCAAGGAACGCCTCCATCAGCTCCGCCGCATCGGCAACGTACTTCAGACAGGGCCGCCTTGCATAGCGCTCGCGCGTATGCGCGTCCGCCACCGCCTCCACGTTTGATTTGGCGTTTTTGAGCAGGTCGCGGCAGAGGATGCTGCCGTCCTTTGCTACAAACGCCTTCGCCAGCGCGCGAATATTTGCATAATGCGCGTTCTTCTTCCCCTTGTCGGCCGGGTCGTCGTAACCGGCGGCAACGCCCGCGACCATGAACATGGCGCTGACCGTGCCGCAGACCTCGTGCAGCTGCCCCATGCCGCCGCCAAACGACGACGCAAACCGCGCCGCCTGCCGCTCATCCATGCCGGCTTCTTTACAAAAGGCGATCAAAACCGCCTGCGCACAGTTATAGCCTTGCAAAAACTTTTCCTGCGCAATCTCGCTTTTACTCCGCATGACTCCGTTCTCCATTCTTACTTTTAATATAGTGCATCGCGGTACCCGTTGCGTACAGCCGCGTTCCATCCTCCGCGTCAAACGCTTCCGTGCAGATATGCAGCAGCCGCCTGCCCGGAAACGTCACACCGGCGCGCACATGCACCCGCGCGTCGATGGGAATTGCATAAAGGTACGACACCTGCAGCGTAACCGTGGGTGAAATCGCGTCCTGCGGCGTAAAACAGCGGGCGACGACACCGCCGATGCTGTCGAGCATGGTTGCAATCACACCGCCGTGCACAACGTTGTTGCCGTTGCGCATCCAAGGCTGCATCGCAAATACCGCTTCGACCGTTCTCTGCTCAAAACTGCAGGCGACCAGCCGCGGATGCAGCCTGCCATAGACGGCGTCCGCCATATCCGCGACCATCTCCAGCATGTTGCTTTCCACATAGGCCTCCATTTGCGACTGATCGGTTAAAACAGGCATCCTGTGTTCTCCTTGCTCCCGCGCGTGATGCGCGGCGTTTTCCATGCGTACTATCATACGACATCGCGCGCGTTTTTTCCAGCCCTGCAGTTACACTTGAGGGCAATTGACAAAACGCGCCGAACACAATATGCTGTACGCAGGCTCCGGCCGCAAGTTTTTTTGCTCGTCAGGGGCTTGTTTTCAATCAGTTATCCGAGAAGAAATACGCAACGGCGAAAGGAATTTGATCCGTATGGAACCGGTACAGCCAGCAATTGTAGCCATTGGCTATAACCGCCCCGAGGCGCTCCGCCGACTGCTTATAAGCATTGGCAGCGCCGATTTTTCCGGCATGTACAACGTGACGCTCGTCATCAGCCTCGATAAGAGCGATAATCAGCGCGAGGTTGCCGCCGTCGCAGAGTCGTTCGATTGGCCATATGGGCAAAAGAAGCTGCGGCTGTACGGCACACGGCAGGGGCTGCGCGCGCATGTGCTGGCCTGTGGCGACCTGGCCCGTGATTATGGCGCGGTCATCCTGCTCGAGGACGATCTTGTGGTATCGCGTGCGTTTTACCGCTATGCCGTCGGCGCGCTTGCTTACTACGGCGACGCGCCGGAGCTTGCCGGGATTGCGCTGTACAGCCACGCATGGAACGGCTATGCGGACGTGCAGTTTATCGCGCAAAGGAACGCATACGACACCTATCTTGGCCAGTACAGCATCACATGGGGCCAATGCTGGAGCGCGTCGCAATGGCGCGGATTCCGGCGGTGGTATGATGCGCATGGCGTGCTGCCGGATGCGCTGGCCGCGCGCGTGCCCGCAGACATCACGCATTGGCCGGATACCTCCTGGGGGAAATATTTCATATATTATATGGTGGAAAACGGCCTGTACTATGTCATTCCCTACACCTCGCTTTCAACGAACTGTGAGGAAGCGGGCCAGCATGCCGCGGGCGGCTGCGACGCGCATCAGGTCATGCTGCTTGACGATTGTATGGATTGGCGGTTTGCGCCAATCGGGCAGGCCGTGCGCTATGACGTCTTTTTTGAACGCATCGGGCTGAAGATGCCGCCTGTTGCCGGGCTGTCCGGCGCAAACGTCTGCGTGGACCTCAACGACCAGAAGCGCGCGTCGTTCGGCAGGCGCTATCTGCTCAGCACCGCACGCTATGATCTGCCCGTGGTTGCTTCGTTCGGCATGCGCATGCGTCCCATCGAGGCCAATGTGCAGTATGACGTTGCAGGCGGCGATATCCGCCTTTACGACACCGGAGGCAGGGCGATTGGGCGACCCGTATCCGACAGTGCGCAGCGCCGCATGGAGTACGAGACCTACCGGCTCGGCTGGCGCAGACTGCTGAAATATTCCCTCGCTGCCATGTTCGCAAAAATAGGCGGCCGCCTGCGCCGCATGTTTTACAGAGGCGGCGCATGAAACATTTGTTTGCCACAGCCCAAAAAGTCCTCTGCAACCGGATTGCCGCGTGCAAAATGCGCGGCGCGCTTGGCGCGCCCGACCGTTCGCGCATCTGTATGTTCCATGACGTCGTCCCCGACGGCGCGCCGTTGCCGGACGAGTACGCCTGCTCCATCGGCACGCTCAGGCAGATTGTAACGGCATACCAGGCGCGCGGCTTTTCGTTTGTCACGCTCGACGCCCTGCTGGACACGCCGTACCGCGCGGCCAGACGCCATATGGCCGTGCTGACGTTTGACGACGGGTTTGCCAGCGTATATACGCAGGCAGCGCCCTGTCTGGCCGGGAATAACGTTCCTTTCGTCGCGTATGTCACAAGCGGGTACCTTGGCAAAGAAGGATATCTCAGCCGGACACAGCTGAAAGCGCTTGCCGCCAATCCGCTCTGCACCATCGGCTCACACCTGGTCACGCACCCGATGACGCGCTTTCTTTCCCCGGAGGAATTGAAGCGCGAACTTCTGGAAAGCCGCCTGACGCTCGAACGCCTGACCGGAAAGCCGGTAACGCACCTCGCTTTTCCCTATGGAAGCGCCTATGCCTGCTCGCTGCGCGACGTACGCCTTGCTAAAGAGTGCGGGTATCGCAGCGCGGCGCTGACCGTTCCCACGGCCTACGACCGCCTGCTTCCATACCCCGATCACTCGCTGCCACGGCTGAATATGCCCGCGCAGTTTATATGATTTCATAATAAGTTGGCACAATCACAGTCTCTTTACATTTCATCCGTTGACAAGCGCGCTTCTATAATATATAATCTCCGCGGTCGCTCCGGCGGTTACCGTGCGTACGGCGCGGAGAAGCCGGATTTTATTCTGATTGTTCGGAGGAGCACATGAACCAGTTTTTGCAGAATATCGCTGAATTCGCGCTTGGCAACTCCATCTGGGTGTATCTATTCATTTTCATGGGCAAGATCCTTGAGGTTACCTTTGGCACGCTGCGCATTGTGCTCATCAACCGCGGCGTGCGAACCGTCGGCGCTTTGATCGCGTTTGTGGAAATTTCGCTCTGGCTGATCGTGGCAAGCTCCGTGCTTGTCGGATTTCGCGAGGATTTCTGGAAAGGCGTGATGTACGCTCTGGCTTTTGCGCTGGGCAACTATCTTGGTTCCTGGCTCGACGAACTGCTGGCCTTTGGATTGAGTTCCGTTCAGGTTGTGATCTCCGGCGCGGAGGAAGCGCGGTTCGTAGAGGAATCTCTTCGCGCCAGGGGCTTTGGCATCACCTCTATGGATGTGCACGGCCGCGACTGCGACCATTGCATGCTCATGCTCACCATCAAGCGGAAGCATCTCAATGAGATTATCAATTGGCTGGGAGACAACTGTGCTACGGCGGTCGTCACGGTAGGCGATGTGAAGACGCAGCACGGGGGCTACATGAAAAACGTTTCGCGAACGGGCCGACTGCGCATCGGAAAATAACCGCGCGCGCATGCCGCTATCGTCCGCGCTGCGGCGGGCGCCGCCGGCAAACGATCCTCCCGTAATCTGTCCAAAACGTATCCTTTTTTCATTGCGTCCGGCTGGAAAAGACCGGACGCGCAGGCCGTCAAAAACCCTGTTTTTTGCCGGAAGTCACGCGGCATGCGCGAACTTTTCTTGCGGCAATCGTCTCAACCGTCTGCGCTTCGGGCCCGTGCGTGCAAAGGACAGTCGCATTGCAACGCCCTAGTCCGCGCCCTCCGTTTCCGGGTCCGTTATGCTTCGGAGACCGACGACCCGATCCACCGGCAGCGAGAACAGAAATGCGTGCGCATCGGAATGCACGCCCGCCTGCTCCATAATGGCGCGCATGATCGCATCCCTGTCGCAGCTTTTGGCCACGATATACACGATCTCCTTTTCGGACGCAATGGACACCCCGAAAAATTTTGAGGTGAATTCCGCTCCCGTGCCCTTCGCGCTGGTAACGGTTCCGCCGCGCGCGCCCGCGCTGCGCGCAGCGTCCATCACCAGATCGGTGTTGCCTTTGTCCGCAATGGCCATAATCAGTACATAGGGATATTCGCTCATTCTTTTCACCTCATTATTGATTGTTTCCTGTCCCTGTGTCAGATAGCGGAGGCTTGATGCGCCGCCAATGCTGTTGATTGGAATCGTCAGCGCAATGCCGCTGCCCGGCACGTCGATGCCCATGCGCGATACCATCCTGCGCATCAGGCGTTCGGCAAGCTCCCGGCCGGCCATGGTCTGTAAAGCGACCTTTTCGGTCTGTTCAACGCCAAGATAATCCAGCATGCTTTTGCTTGCCGTTCCGCGGCACAGCCCGGACAGAATGGTCAGCACGCCGTGGCCGCGCAAAAACTCGATATACTCCTCGCCCTGGTCACGCCGGACGATGCTCATCAGGAGCCGGTAATCGTTCATACTTCCTCCTCCATTGCAATGACATCCTCGTGCAGCAACGGCTCTTTGTCCACCGTTTTTTTCACAAGCAACTTTTCCGTACGCTTTTTGCGCAGTTGGAACAGCACGCCAAGAATTTGAATGGTAATTAAGGGCGTCATGGCGACCATTGCGACAATGCCGAACGCATTGTTGACAATGCTGCCGCCAAGCGCCGCGCAGGCTCCCATTGCAAGCGGGAGCAGAAACGTAGCGGTCATCGGACCGGAAGCAACGCCGCCGGAGTCGAACGCGATTGCCGTAAACATGGGAGGCACAAAAAACGACAACACAATCGCAATCAGATATCCCGGAAGCAGGAACCAGATAATGGGAATGTTCAGCAGGATACGCAGCATGGCAAGGCCGACGGAAAGCGAAACGCCGATCGACAGGCTAGTGCGCATGGCCTTCTTGGGAATCATGCCGCTGGTCAACTCAAACACCTGTTTGTTGAGCACGTGCACGGCGGGCTCCGCGGCAACGATAAAATAACCGATCACCATGCCGACCGGCACGATAATCCAGTTGTATTCCAGCATGCCGAGCCGCTGCCCAAGATGGTTGCCCACGGGCATGAAACCGACGTTGACGCCCGTTAGAAAAAGCACCAGACCCAAAAATGTATATACAAGGCCGACCAGAATGCGGATCAGCGGCGCACGTTTCAGCCGGATGACCGCAATCTGAAACATAACGAAAAACAGCAGAACCGGCAGCAGCGCAATCGCAACCTCAAGGAGATATTCCGGAAACGCATTGCCAAAATAGCGCCAAAGCGCCCGCGAGTCGGCAAACTGCGGGATGTTGACGGGCGTATACGCGCTCGCCGACGCTTCCGGATGGAACAGCATGCCGAGGGCCAGCACGGCAAGAATCGGCCCGATGGAGCAAAGCGCGACAAGGCCGAAGCTGTCGCTTTCCGCGTTTTTATCCGTACGCATGGACGCGGCGCCCACGCCAAGGGCCATGATAAACGGAACGGTCATGGGGCCCGTTGTTACGCCGCCGGAATCGAACGCCACCGCAACAAACCCGTCCGGCACAAGCTGTACCAAAATAAAAACCAGCGCATAAAAGCCGATCAGCAGAAAGGACAGCCGGATGCGGAAAATGATGCGCAGCATGGCGAGCACCAGGAACATGCCGACCCCAGCCGCGACCGTTAAAATAATGGCGGCGTTTGGAATATTGGGAACCTGTGCGGCAAGCACCTGCAGGTCGGGTTCCGCAACCGTTATGATGATGCCGACAACCAGGCAGATTACAACGATGAACCAGAGCTTGCGCGATTTGGTGATGGCTGAGCCCACCTCCTCGCCAATGGGCGTCATGGCCAGGTCCGTTCCGAGCGTAAACAGCCCCATGCCGAGAATCAGCAGAATCGCGCCAATGACAAACGCCATCAAAATATCGGTCGGAACCGGTACAACCGTAAAGCAAAGCAAAAATACAATTCCGGTAATGGGTAGAACCGACGCCAGAGATTCCTTTAATTTTTCAAGTAAGATTGTTCTGCTTTTTCCAAACACCCATACGCCTCCTTCTCCATGCCGTCTTTGTTTTTTAGTATAACATACTTTTCCGCCGCCGGGTATTCGGAACGTATGCAGAATTTATGCAGATTGCGGCGGCCGGCCGTTAAACCGCAACGCCATGCACTTGCCCGGCTGCAGAATATGGCGTATAATGAAATCAACACTTCACAGGAGGGCTCTTTGCAATGGCATATTGTGATAAATGCGGTCGTCAACTGCTGGAGGGCTGTCACTTTTGTCCGAACTGCGGAACCATTGTCGATACAAGTCCGCAGGCGCAGCAGCAGGCGCGGACGCAGCCGCCGGATAAAAATTCACGGCATGCCGTGATCGGAAGCTGGTCTTTTTTTGGAACGCTGCTTTTGATGTGCCTGCCCGTGGCCGGCCTGATTCTGACGCTTGTTTGGGCTCTCGGCGGCGCGCATAACCTCAACCGCGTGCATTATGCGCGCGCCGTGCTGCTCGTTCAGCTTCTGTTTGTCATCCTGGCCGTCGCTGCTTTTTCGTTCCTGAATGTTTCTTACGATGCGCTCGGCCGGATGTTTTTTGCGATGTGACGATAAAACCGCGCCTTCCATCTGCTGCCGGAGGGGTGGCGGTTTCCTTTTTTGCTGATGAAAATCTGGATTCAAAACGGTACGATTATCGACGGCAGCGGCGCCCCTGCATTTTGCGGAAGCGTCGCGCTGGAGCGCGGCAGGCTTTTCGTCTACCCTGGTGAAGCGCCGCCTACGCTGCCTGCGGATGAAACGATCGACGGCACGGGCCTGACCGTTACGCCCGGCTTTATCGACGCGCATTCCCACGGCGATTTAACGCTGCGAAGCCGTTATGCCGCCATGAGCAAGCTTTCGCAGGGCATCACCACGCAGATTGCCGGCCATTGCGGCGTATCCATGTTTCCGGCCGCCGCAAACGGCCGCGACGGGTTTGAGCGGTTTGTTTCCGGCATCGCGCCATACCCCGAGCTGCCCGGCGATATCGGCTGCTGTGCAAGCGCGGGCGCTTTCATAGACTGGATGCGTTCGCTCGACAACCCGGTGCAGACCTATACGTTTGCCGGGCACGGCGCGCTGCGGCTCTGGGCAATGGGCTATGAAAACCGCAGGCCGGATGGAACGGAATTGCAGCGTATGTGCAATATGCTGCGCCGCTGCATCCGGGAAGGCGCGCTCGGCCTTTCCACCGGCCTGGTATACGCGCCCTGCTGCTATGCGGATAACGACGAAATTCTGCCGCTTCTGCACGTTGTTGCCGAGGAGGGCGGCGTTTACGCCACCCATCCGCGCAACGAAGCGGATACCGTGCTCGAGGCGCGTCGGGAATCGCTGCGCCTTGCAAAGGAGGCCCGCGTTCCGCTCTGCGTTTCCCATCTGAAGGCCGCCGGGCAAAACAACTGGGGGAAGCCTGCGCAGCTGCTCGCCGACATTGACCGCGCCGCCGACAGCGGGCAAAGAATTCTCATCGACTGCTACCCCTATATGGCGGGCAACACCGCGCTCAACGTTTCCATTCCGCCGCGCTATTTTGCAAACGGCCTCGACGGCCTGCTCGGCGCGCTGAAATCCCCCATAGAGCGCGAGATCATCCGCGAAGAAATGTCCCGCCCGTCCAACTATGACAATTATATCTATAACAGCGGCGGCTTTTCCGGCGTCTATGTTTCCAGCTGCCCGGTCGCGCACGACGCGGAGGGCATGTTCATCACGGATTATGCCGAGCGCATCGGGAAGGCGCCCTTCGACGCTTACTGCGATATCCTGATACAAAACGGCGGGCTCGGACTCGGCATTTATTTCCATATGAGCGAGCAGGATGTCTCGCGGATTCTGCGCCATCCGCTCTGCGTGGTCGGCACCGACGGCCTTGTCGGGCTGCCGGCGGAAAACCCGCACCCGCGCTCATTCGGTACAATGGCGCGCGCATATGCTATGATGGTACGTGAAAAAGCGTTCGCCACGCCCGAGCTGGCAATCCATAAGATGACCGGCAAAACGGCCGGGTGGCTTGGCTTAAACGGCAAGGGCCTTGTGCGTAACGGCTTTGACGCGGATATCCTGCTGCTTGACCTGAATGGATTTGCGGATACGGCGACCTATGCCAACGGCAGCGGTCTTTGCAGCGGGATTGAGCGCGTATACAGCGCGGGAAAGCTTGTTTATAAAAAAGGAGATGCGATATGAAAAAAAGCGTGTATGTCGTCGGCGGAGCCGCCGTGGATATCACCGGACGGCCGGATACCATCTGCAGACTTCGCGACAGCAATCTTGGCGTGGTACGCATTTCGCCCGGGGGCGTGGGCAAAAACATCGCCAGACGGCTGCCCGCGCATCACATTGCCGTTGAACTGGTCACCGCAATCGGCAAGGGGTATCACGCGCAGATGATTCGCGAGGACTGCCGGCAGCATGGCGTTGCGCTCAGCCATACGCTGACGCTTGACGAGCATACGGGCACGTTTTTATGCGTGCTTGACGAGGACGGAGATCTGCAGGTCGGCATCAGCGATATGAAGATTCTCGAACATATCACGCCGGAGTATTGCAAAACTCTGCTGCCGCAACTCAACGCAGCGGATATGGTTGTGCTGGACGGCAACCTTTTGCCTGAAACGCTGGCATATCTGGCGCAAAACGTGAACGCGCCCATATTCTACGATCCCGTAAGCTGCGCAAAGGCAACGCGCATCGGCGGGCATATCGGAAAATGCTACGCCATCAAGCCAAACCGCTATGAAGCGACGTTTCTTTCCGGCAAGTCGTGCGATACGGTGCGCGGCGTTTACCGCGCGGCGGACTGGTTTTTGGAACGGGGCGTTGCGCGCGTGTTCATCTCGCTTGGCCCCGAGGGCGTTTTCTGGGCGGATAAAAGCGGCAACGGCGTGATTCCGTCCGAGTGCGTTCAGGTTGTCGACACAACGGGCGCGGGCGACGCCATGTCCGCCGCGATTATCAACGGCTGTCTGGCCAAACTGTCCGCCGAGGACTGCGCCAGGGCGGGCAACGCCGCAAGCGCCGCCATTTGCGGTCGAAAGGGCGCGGAATAATTCAAACTCCCAAAACGGGTGTGCCCGCACGGCGCGAGGGGTACGGCGGGATCAGTCGAACGAGGCGACCGGCTGCGCATACGCCTCCCCCACGACGTTTACGACCGTATCCCACGCCATCTCCGCAAGGCGTCTTGTTTTTTCCGGCAGCGATTCGTCCCGCATGGCTTCGCCCGCGGAATACAGCGTGAACTGGGTTTTCCCACCCCGCTTTTCCTGATGGGCATAGCTGGGCAGATAACGGACGCCGTCGATGCTGACCCGTCCATTTTGCCTGTCGACCGTGATGGGCAGTTCCAAGATCATGCCGGAGCGGCTCATGTTGTAAGCGCCGTCGGCCAGAAAGTTCCCAAGCGCGTAGGCGACAAAGATTTCCCGTCCATCCGGCGCGGTCAGGCGTTCAAAGGGCTGGACGGCGTGGGAATGGCAAAAAATGGCCGCGTCCACGCCGCACGCAACAAGATGCTCCGCCATTTCCCGCTGGTAGCGCGTCGGTTCATGCGTGCCCTCCTTGCCCATATGCGTGAATACAAGCACCACGTCCGCACCCTGCCCGCGGGCCTTTTGAATATCTGCGGCCATCTTCTCCGGATCGTTAAAGTTGGGAAGCCATTTTAGTATCTCCTGATCCTGCGGCTTTTCCTTGCGCGTAGATCGGTATGAATATGCCAGAACGGCCACTTTTACCCCCTGTACATCGGCAATCAAAAGCCGCTCCGCATCCTCGGGCGAAAGAAATGCGCCCGTATGCAAAAATCCCATGTCGCGAATCTTTTGTACGGTTGTGAGCGCGCCCTCCACGCCGCGGTCCAGCAGATGGTTGTTTGCGTTGGTCAATACGTTGAATCCCGCATTTTTGACGGCGGAAAGATATTCGTCCGGCGCGTTGAAGCGCGGCCTGCCGGTATAGCCCTCGTTCTCTGCTCCCGCGATGGGCGTTTCCAGATTGCCGAGCATCAGGTCCGCGCCGGAAAGCTGTGCGCGGATTGGGTCATAGATGTCGTCAAACCGGTAGCTCCCATCCTCCCGCAAAGCCGAAACAAGCATCGGCTTGCTGACCATCAGGTCCCCTACGAACCGAACCGTGATGGCCTGCGGCGCATACGGCGTTGGAGCAGGCGCAGCCGATTGGGTCGGGGCCGGCGTTGCCGGTACTTCGGCCGCGGCAGCCGGTTCTGCGGCAAGCACGGGATGGGCCTGCACATCCCGCGCCACACCGCCCGCAGAGGCGCAGGCAAACAAACACTGCGCAACAAACGCAAGGCAAACGCCAATCAGCAGCTTGGATACGCAGTGGGTTTTCATTTGAATCATCCTTTCAGCCCTTCAGGCAGGCCCTTTCGGCCGCGCGGTTAAAAGAGCTTGGGCGTGCTGATGGGCGGCAGTTCCTCAATATGCCAGATCTCCTTTGCATACTGCCTGATCGTACGGTCGGAGGAAAACTCCGCCGCGCCGGCAATGTTCATCAGGCACTGGCGGCCAAACGCGATGCGGTCGCGATATGCCTGATTGACCTGCATCTTGCGCTCGCAATAGCCAAGCAGCTCCAGCAGCACAAAGTAGTAATCCGGCTTCTGCCAGTTCGAACCGAACAGCAGCGAACGGTGCAGATCGGCAAACGCGCCGCTGTTATCATCGGAGAACGTGCCGTCAATCAGCGTATCGACCACCCGGCGCACACGCGGCTCGTAATCATAGATGGTCTTTGGCGCGTAGGAAGCGCGCATGGCGTTGAGCTCATTCACACGGTAGCCAAAGATATACTCGTTTTCCTCCCCCGCCTGCTCGACGATTTCAACGTTGGCTCCGTCAAACGTGCCGAGCGTAACGGCGCCGTTGAGCATCAGCTTCATGTTGCCCGTACCGGACGCCTCCGTACCGGCCGGCGATATCTGCTCGGAGACATCCGCGGCGGGGATGATATGCTCGGCATAGGAGCAATTGTAGTTCTGGACAAATACCACGCGCATCTTGTCGTCCATATCCGGATCGCTGTTGATCAGGCGCGCAATTTCGTTGATATATTTGATAATCGCCTTGGCGCGGAGATAGCCGGGCGCGGCCTTTGCGCCAAATATGTAAGCGGTCGGCGTAAAATCAACAATGCGCCCCTCCTTGATGCCAAAATACGCGTCGAGTATTGCAAACGCGTTGAGAAGCTGGCGCTTATATTCGTGCATGCGTTTCACCTGCACGTCGAACATGAAATCCGGCGGCAGCAAAACGCCCTCATGCTTCTCAATGTAACGCGAAAGCTGCTCTTTTTTTGTACGCTTGATCTCATTGAACTCCAGAACATCCTCGTCGGACAGATGCTGCTTGAGCTGGCCAATGCAATCGAGGTTTTTGAGGTAGTCGCCATCAATGCGCCGGTCCAGAAAATTGCACAGTTCCCGATTGCACAGGCCGAGCCAGCGGCGCTGCGTAATGCCGTTGGTCTTGTTCTGGAACCGCTCGGGATAGATGGCAAACCATTCCTTGAGCACGTCGTCTTTCAGAATCTGCGTGTGAATGGCCGCAACGCCGTTGACATAGCGCGAGCCATATACGGCCAGATTGGCCATATGGATGACTTTGCCCTGAATAATGGCCATTTTGCTGCAGTCCAGCCCGCGCGCCATCAACTCGCCGCAAAGGCGCGCGTTGATTTTATAGATGATGTCGAATATCCCGGGAATCACCTGCTTAAACAGATCGACGTCCCATTTTTCAAGCGCCTCGGACATCACGGTATGGTTGGTATACGAGAACGTCTGGGCGGCAATGTCAAACGCATGGTCAAAGTCAATGCCCTCGCGCATCAAAAGCCGAACCAGCTCCGGAATGCTCACGGTCGGATGCGTATCGTTGAGCTGGATGGCTACATGCTCGGCAAAGGAGGTCATCGGCCTGTTCTCGCGCCTGAAGCGGAACAGGATATCCTGCAGCGACGCGCTGGAGAGAAAGTACTGCTGTTTGAGCCGCAGCTTTTTTCCGGCCTCCGTCGTGTCGTTTGGATAAAGCACGCGCGTGATATCCTCCACAGCGTTCTTTTCCAGCACGGCGAGCGCGTATTCCTGGTCGTTAAACAGCTTGAAGTCAAAATCCTGCACCGCCTCGCTCTGCCAAAGGCGCAGCGTGCCGATATTATCCGTTTTGTAGCCAATGACCGGCATGTCGTAAGGAACGGCGCGCACGGTCATGTCCGCAAACGTAACGAGGACCTCGTGCGTATCGCGGCGGCGGCTCCACGGGTCTCCCTGCCGCTGCCAGTCGTCCGCCGCCTCATTTTGGAACCCGTCGCGGAAAGTCTGCTTAAACAACCCGTATTTATAGCGGATGCCATATCCGTCCAGCGGGAGATTGTGCGTTGCCGCCGAGTCCAGAAAACAGGCGGCAAGACGGCCAAGCCCGCCGTTGCCAAGCGCTGCGTCCTCAATATCTTCAAACATATTAAAGTCGAGTCCACGCTCTTCAAACGCCTTGCGCACCTCCCCGAGGATGCCCAGCACAAAAAGATTATTATACACCATGCGGCCGACTAAGTATTCGGCGCTGAAATAATACGCTTCGCGCACACGTTCGTGCATATGGCGGCTCTCATACCAGGTATCCGCAATCGCGGCCATAATGACGCCCGAAAGCGCGTCGTGCATCTGCGCCGTTGTCGCCTCCAAAAGCGAGACCTGATGATCCTGCTTGAGCGAAAGCTCAATGGAATCCATAATATTTTCAATATTCACGTACTCTAGCGTCTCCTTCTTTGCACATCGCGGAAAATTATATCATAAAAGCCCGCATACGACAATCTATATTTCGCAAACGCCGGAAACGTTACCATCAAATTGTCATGTGAAAGACCCGCGCGGAATCCGCCGCCGTGAAACGGCTTGCAGCGGACAAACGGATGCGGCGTAGTCCCATCAAAAAGCATCGTTTTTCGATGGCTACCGCTTCGGGACTGCGGTCGTATGCAAAACTCGCGCTTGCCATGTTTAAGGCAAGCGCCGGTCGTCAGAAAGATTTTTGGAAGCAAAGGCTATGCGGTATGGTCAAACGCGATGCGATGCGGCGGCCCGTTCATATGCTTTTGTATCTCACGTCCGCCGACCTCAAAACGCCGGACGGAATGCGGGATGCCCGCCGGAACCGAAGGTTTTTTGCCGACCGCCCAATCAGGAAATCGGTCTGCGCCCGCAGACGAAGTTTCGCCTGCTCCACGAACCGGTGCAGCTGCGCTTCATAACTTTGCCGTTGGCGCTCGACGCATCGATCATGGTGCCGCTGCCAATGTAAATGCCGACGTGGCCGACAGAACTGGAGCCATCCGACTTAAAAAAGATCAGGTCGCCGCGTTTCAGCGCGCTCATGCTCGAAACCTTGTCCCAGCTTGAGGTTCTGGAAAAGCCCGCGGCGTTGAGCCTGCGCGTATAGACGTTGACCTGGCGCAGGCAGTAATAGACCAGGCCGGAACAGTCGAAAGAGCCTGGGCCGCTCTTGCCGAGAACATACGGCTTGCCGACCTGTTTGGCCGCAATGGAGATCATCTGGTCAATCCGGCCGGACGGCGTCTTTGCCCTGGCCGCTTTCTCCGCCGCTTTTTTAGCCTTGATGACCTCCTGCTCCATCGTATAGGAAACACGTGCGTCGGAAGAGTTGACGGCTTCCAGCGTTTTTTCACCCGCCTTGCCGTCCTTGGTCAGATAGTTGCGATTCTGAAACTTTGTAACGGCCGTGACCGTGTCGGTCCCATAATACCCGGTTACCTGGGCGTTTGACAGATAGCCGAGCTCAACCAGTTGCTCCTGAAACGAACGGATATCGTCGCCCTCGTCTCCTTCACGCATCACATAGGGCATGGCCTCCCCGGAAAAGAGCAGCGACTGGGTCATCTCGCCGGCGATGCCGTCCGTCTGCAGTTCGTGCTGACGCTGGAAAAGCCTGACCGCCTCCTGCGTCGCATTTCCAAAGTATTCCGTCGGTTCGTCGATGGCCAGATACCCCAGTTCCATCAGCCGCGTCTGCAGTTCCACAACGGTATCGCCCTTTTCCCCTTTCTCAATCCATGATTCGGACGGGTCCGGCGTGGGGCTTGCCGTGGGACCCGGCGTAGGCGCAATGCTCGGCGCAGGCGTAAGCATGGCGGCAAGCTGGGCGGCCATCGCCTCTGCCTGCCGTTCTTTCGTCTTGGGTATAGTAAAAATTAAAATCAGTCCGACAATGACGAACACGGCAACTCCGCCGATAAAAAGGCACATTGCCTTGCCCAGCCGCCGGCCGGTGCGAAATACCGTGCGCAAAAACCGCCTCAGGGCAACGATAAGATTGTGCTTGAGACGTTTGAAAAACCGCCTGATCCGATGTCGAAGCGCCTGTATGATTTCATAAACGTTCACAGTCATCTACACTCCCGAGTATAGATTTTATAAAAAACAGGGTCATAATGCAAGCCTTATTCGAGTAGTGTCATACAAAATTAATGATTGTCACATTTGGGCGGCTTCCCCAAAGGGGAAACGTGCGGATGCAAAGCAGGCCGGGGATTCGCCGGGGCGGTCATCTGTCCGCCGCGCCCGGCGCCTTGCCACATAGCGCGCGATTTGTTTCATTCCCCGTTGAAAAGCTCAGTGGAAAGATAGCGCTCACCCGTGTCCGGAAGCAGTACGACGATTGTCTTTTGTTCCATCTGTGGTCTTAGGGCCAGCCGGACGGCGGCGCAGGCGGCTGCGCCGGAAGAGATGCCGCACAGAATTCCCTCGCTGGTCATGAGCTGTCTGGCCGTTGCGACCGCCTCCCGTGTGGAAACGGTCAGCACCTCGCTCACCACGTCCGCATCGTAGGTATCCGGCACAAAGTTCGCGCCGATGCCCTGGATGCCGTGCGGCCCGGCCCCTCCGCCGGACAGCAGCGGGGATTCTGCGGGTTCGACCGCATAGATCCCAACCGACGGGTTTTGCAATTTTAAATACCGTCCGGCGCCGCTGAGCGTTCCGCCGGTTCCAACCGCCGCAACAAACGCATCGACGCAGCCATCGGTATCCTTCCAGATTTCAGGGCCGGTGGTTTCAAAATGCGCCCCAGGATTGGCCGGATTTTCAAATTGAACGATGCGGATGCTGTTAGACGTGCTTTTTTGCAGCGCCTCGGCCGCGTCATTCGCGCCCGCCATACCGCGCGCGCCCTCCGTCAGGACAAGCTCCGCGCCAAAGGCCCGCAAGATCTTCCGCCGCTCCACGCTCATGGTCTCCGGCATCGTCAAAACCAGCCTGTAACCCAGCACGCTTGCCGCAAGCCCGAGACCTATGCCGGTGTTCCCGCTGGTGGCCTCGATGATCGTTCCGCCGGGCTTGAGCCGGCCGCTCTGCTCCGCGTCCCGAATCATCGCCAGCGCGATGCGGTCCTTTGCGCTGCCGCCCGGGTTGCGCCCCTCGGCTTTGAAAAGCAGAGACGATTGCAGGCCGTTCTGCGCTGCAAACCGATCTGCACGGATGAGCGGCGTATTTCCGATGGTATTGAGCACGGAATCGTAGATCATATCCGCATCGCCTCCATAGCGGCTTTTGCAATATCCGGCGCATTCGCCTTTTGCAGCCTGCCGCATTCGGATATGCATACATAAGCAACGCCTTCCGGGATGATACCGGCACGCTGCGCGGGCAAAAGCGCTTCCAGCGGCGTTGCCCGCGGCAGCTTGACAATGCGCGCGGTAAAGCCGCGCACGGAAAGATGGTCCCCTGCTTTAAGAAGCGTCTCCAGCTCCTCTTCGCAGCCAATCAGCACCACGTCCGGCCCGCCTTTTGGCTCGCGCACAATCTGGGGCTCCTCCAGCGCGCCTGCGTCCGGCGCGGCGGAATACAGCTCCCCCGCCTGCGCGGAGAATGCCGGACCCTTCTTCCCCAGCACCGCGTTCACGGCATGCGCGGCCCCGGCCCCAACCAGGCACTGCACAAGATTGAGCGGCATATTCGGCAATGCGACGGCTGCACCGTAAAGGATAGCTTCAAACAGAAAATAACCCGCCGGAACCACAAGCGCCGCCGGATACAGGACCCACAGCCGCGCCGCACGGCCCTTCCTTTGCATCAGACACGCGGCAAGAAACGCCATGCCGCCCTTGATTACAAAGGTCGCCGGGGCATATACGCCCCAGCCAAGCAACAGGTCCGACGCTGCGGACGCCACGCCGCCGCATAACGCGCCCCAGGGACCTCCAAGCACAAAGGCCGCGGTCAGCACGCCCGCGTCGCCCAGGTTGATATATCCGTGTCCACCGGGCAGCGGGAGCGACACCAGCGCCGTTAACACAATAATAATTGCCGCGAGGACCCCCGCCAGCACCAGCCGCCTGATTTGATCGTTACGCATAATCGTATCCCTCATTAAACGATATATAAACAGCTCATCCCGGTCGGATCACAAGGATGAGCCGTTTCTGATCCGTTGTTCTGCAGACCTGTTATTTTTCCGCTTCGGTGATGGCGACCGCAACGGCGACCGTCGCGCCGACCATGGGGTTGTTGCCCATGCCGATGAGGCCCATCATCTCCACATGCGCAGGAACGCTCGAAGAGCCGGCAAACTGCGCGTCGGAGTGCATGCGGCCCATGGTATCCGTCAGGCCGTAGGAAGCCGGACCGGCCGCCATGTTATCCGGGTGCAGGGTACGGCCCGTACCGCCGCCGCTTGCAACGGAGAAATAGTTTTTCCCGTTTTCCCCGCACCACTTTTTATACGTGCCGGCGACCGGATGCTGGAAGCGCGTCGGGTTGGTGGAGTTGCCGGTTATGGAAACGTCCACCTTCTCATGGCGCATAATGGCCACGCCTTCGTTGACGTCGTCCGCACCGTAGCAGCGCACCTTGGCGCGCTCGCCGTCGGAAAACGCCTTGGTGGACACGATGTTGAGCTTGCCGGTCTTGTAATCGTAATCCGTCTCCACAAACGTGAAGCCGTTAATGCGGGAAATGATGTACGCCGCGTCCTTGCCAAGCCCGTTTAAAATGACCTGGAGCGGCTTGGACCGCACCTTATTGGCCGTGCGCGCGATGCCGATCGCGCCCTCCGCCGCGGCAAAGCTCTCATGTCCCGCCAGGAACGCAAAGCAACCCGTTTCCTCGCGCAGAAGCATGGCGCCGAGGTTTCCGTGCCCACGTCCAACATTGCGCTGGTCGGCGACGGAGCCGGGAATACAGAACGCCTGCAAACCAACGCCGATGGTTTCCGCGGCGTCCGCAGCGGATTTTACGCGCGTTTTCAGCGCAATCGCCGCGCCCACGGTATAGGCCCAGCATGCGTTATCAAAAGCGATCGGCTGAATGCCGCGCACGATGTCCGCCGCGTCTACTCCATGATCGTCACAAATCTTTTTTGCTTCTTCGAGACCTTCGATGCCATACTCCTTGAGGACGGCGTTGATTTTGTCGATTCTTCTTTCGTAACCTTCAAACGTAATCATAGCTGCCTCCTTATTGCTTGCGCGGGTCGATCACCGTGGCGGCCTGGTCGAAGCGGCCGTAGGTGCCGATATTCTTTTCATACGCTTCCTTGGGGTCCATCCCTTTTTTAATTGCGTCCATCATCTTGCCAAGGCTCACGAACTGATAGCCGATGATCTCGCCGCCCTCGTCAAGGCCCGCCTTGAGCACATAGCCCTCCGCCATTTCAAGATAGCGCGGCCCTTTGACCTTGGTTCCATACATGGTGCCGATCTGCGAGCGCAGGCCCTTGCCCAGATCCTCCAGCCCCGCGCCAACGGGCAGCCCATCGTCGGAAAACGCGCTTTGGGTACGGCCATAGACAATCTGCAAAAACAGCTCGCGCATCGCCGTATTGATGGCGTCGCAAACAAGGTCGCTGTTGAGCGCCTCAAGAATGGTCTTGCCCGGCAGAATCTCCGCGGCCATCGCAGCCGAGTGCGTCATGCCGCTGCAGCCGAGCGTTTCGATGAGCGCCTCCTCGATTACGCCGTTTTTGACGTTGAGCGTCAGCTTGCAGGCGCCCTGCTGCGGCGCGCACCAGCCAACGCCATGCGTTAAGCCGCTGATATCGCCAATCTGCCTGGCCTTAATCCATTTGCCCTCCTCGGGGATCGGAGCGGGATCATGCGCCGCGCCCTTGCGCACGCATACCATTTCGTCCACGTCTCTGGAATACTGCATTGATGGAACTCCTCCTTTGTTAATAACGCATGCCAAATTTACACAAATACAGTATAGCATTGAAAAGCCCGCCTTGCAAGGCGGGACGGGCAATTGTTCCTATACGCTTTCACATATGGCGCAGGCGCGGGCCTGGCATGGAACCGCGCCGATTTCTTCCATCGCCCTCCGGACGTCCCCTTGCGCCCCGCGCTGCATCCTTAATATTCCGGCAATCAAAGCCTGACCGGGCGCAAGCGCCGTATTTTCCGTGATTTAACGCGCCGGACGGCCGCGGTAACCGAGCGCAAAGGAGATTTCGTGCGCCGCGTCGAGCACAAGCTGCTTTGCCCGTATAAACTCCGAAGAACCCGCCGCGTGGAACATGCTGACGACCGACAGGGAATAGGCCGGGTCGCCGTATACGTTATAAATCGGCGCCGCAATGGAATGCAGCCCGACATGGAACTCGCTGTTGTCGATTGCATAGCCCTGCTCACGAATGGCGGCCATCTCCCGTTCAAACGCCTCGTAGGTATGGATGGTATTGGGCGTATAGACGCGCATGCCATGCTCCTTGAGAATATATTTCACTTGAGACGGCGGCAGGAACGCGAGCAGCACCTTTCCCTGTACGGTGCAGTGCACGGGGAGTTTTGCGCCGGTCTTGGAAACCACATGAAAGGCGCTTGTCGATTCAAGAAAGCTCATAATCATCACCTCGCCGCGGTTGAGCAGCGCAAGGCAGACCGATTCGTTGAGCTCGTTTGAAATGCTCTGCATATAGGGCTTGGCAATGGCCGACACATCCCATGAGTTGCTGATGGTACAACCGATCTCAAACAGGCGGAGTCCCGGACGGTAATGTCCGTCTGTGCGGGATTGCTCGACAAGGTCGTGGCTGCGCAAGGTCGACAGCAGCCGGTGAATGGTGCTCTTTGCAAATCCGGTGCGCTGCGCAAGCTCATGCAGCGAGAGCGGCTGGTTGGCGGCAACCAGCGTATCGATCAGCCGAATGGCTTTTTCAAGGGATTTGACCTGTTCTGCGGATTCCATCGGCATGTTAAAGCCCTCCTTCCCATGTTTGCACAGCCACCCTGTGTCCCCTCTTCCGGGGCGCAGGGCTTTCGTGCGTCAAAAAAATTACAGCGGTTTTCTACGTCGGGCCCGCAGCAAAAAAAATCCGGAAAACCAAATACGCCTGTTAAAAACAGCGGCATATGCGCCGTTTTTCGACGCTCTACAGGCAGCAAAGGCCACGGTTCTCCAGGGGTACGGCCGCATGCAAAGCCCGCGCCGAGGCGGTTTCCGTTCAACAATTCAATTATTGACGGCCTGCCGCCTGACGGCCGCCCGGCGCGGGCAAATCGCCGCCGTGTGGGAAAAGGATTAAAGCAGCGTCGCTTTGCGCTCGAACGCCGCGATAACCCTGCCCGCCTTAATGATATAGGGTCGGCCGGCGCGCGTACGCAGCGCCTCCTGCACATTCGGCGCGTCAATCAGGTTCAGGTCCGCCGGGTTTCCAACCTTGACGCCGTACTTGCCGTCCGGATCGAAAATCCGTGCGGAATTCTTTGTCAGCATATCGAACATGACCCTGGCGGCCTCCGGCGTGTTGTACTGCGCCGTGTACGCGCCAACAAGGCCGTAATCAAGGGGATCGCCCGTTCCGTAAAGATGGAACCCGTCACAGATGGTATCCTGCGCGGTGGCAACGTTGATGCCCATGTCCACCATCTCGCGGATACGCGTCACGCCGCGGGTGCGGGGTTCCTGATCGATTCCCATAATGGCCAGTACCTGCGTGTTGGTGCAGATGTTCACGTCCGCAGCCTTCAGCATCTTCATCACCTTTATGGCGTGCGACTGATTCTGGTAGGTAATCGACGTGCAGTGTCCGCCGGTTACACGCCCGCCCCAACCCTTTTGCAGGGTCTTCCATGCGGTATACTCCAGCGACCGGTCAAACATATCCTTGGACTGATCGATGTGCATATCGATGAGACAGCCATACTTTTCCGCAATTTCAAACACCAGATCCACATGCTTGATTTTAAGGTCGTCCAGCCACTCGGCAGCAGGCATGCCGCCCGCGATATCCGCGCCCATCGACATGGCGTCCCACATGAGTTTCTCCGTACCCTCGTTGCAATATACGCCCTCCTGCGGGAAGGCGACGACCTGCAGATCGCAGATATCCCTGGTGGCCTCCTTTGCCTCCAGCACGCCCTGAAGCGCCACAAGCTTCGGATCAAGGTTGCTGATGTCCACATTGGTGCGCAGTTTGGTCGTTCCGAACATGACGCACTCGCGGATGGCGCGGGTCGCGCGCTCCCGCACGTCCTCCACCGTATAGTTTCGGATGCTGTCGTGCATGATGCGGATGGAATCCTCCAGCGTCTCCGTGCTGTCCCGGCGACCCCGGAGCGCGGTATATGCCTTGTCAAAATGCATGTGCGTGTTGACAAAGGTCGGCGCGGCCATCATGCCCCGCGCGTCGATGACCTTGCAGCCGGCTATGTCCGACGCGTCGATGTTCGGCGCGATCTCCTTATATTTACCGTCGTCTCCAATGAGAATATCCTCCTGCTGCGTGTGCTCTAAAATGTTTGCGTTCTTGATGAGTAACATAATCCAACAATCCCTTTCCTAAATGTTCTTTATCGAAATTCCAGGATTTAAAGCCTTTTATCGTTCAGTATACTATTTTTAAAAGTTTCGGCAAGTCCGTCCGTTTCACAATTCGGAAAGCTGTGTTTGAATGGCGGAACGCGCGGGTGCCGCCCCGCCGATTTACTAGATCCTGTTCACGCTAAAACGGCATCAATGCACATAGCAAAATAAATGAATCCGCAAAATAGTACATCTAGTTTATCATACCGGGTAAAAATCTTGCGAAAGCGCTTTAACCTCAAGAAATA
>CAYUTA010000006.1:0-81615 GCA_964447605.1 uncultured Oscillospiraceae bacterium
ATCTGGCTTTTGATTACGCCGGCGTCGTGGAGCGATCCCATCGGGTTTTCCCTGGAATACGCGATTCTTTTTTCTGACTATGGGGCGCATTACGGCTATCTTTTTGCCGGGAAATATTTTTCCGCTGACGAAGTTCCTCGCGCTTATTTTCCAATTTGGATTGCGATCACAGTTCCGATTGTCAATCAGTTGCTGTGTCTGGGTGGGGTTGTTTCGTATGTTGCAGACTTCTTTTCCCAAAAGCGGAAAACGCAACTAACCGCCCCTGCTCAGATCCTTCTGGGAATCGCTCTTGCAATGATCGTCGGCACGCTATCCTATCAGCTCCTTCGCCGCCCAATGGTGTACTCGGGCTGGCGGCATGCGTTCTATTTATATCCGATGATGATCGCATTCGCCGTTTATGGGCTGTGGCGGGTCTGGAATCTTGCCGCGGAACACGGGCGGCTTTGGCTGCGAATCTGTATAGGCTGCATCCTGGTATGCAGCCTTGCTTACAATACCTTCCATATGGTAAGCAACCACCCCTATGAGTATGCGATGTTTAACGCCGCAGGCCGTCGCTGCGCCATTGGCTTTGAGCGGGATTATTATAGGTTGTCGCTTCACAGCACAGCCAGATGGCTCCTTGCAAATCGTGATGACGCTCAACTGCGTTGCTGTTGGAGTGGGCATTGGTTCTATCTGCTTGAAGAAGAAGACGGCAGCCGCATTCAATTTTACCCGCAGGAGGACGCACAGTATATCCTGCATGCGTTTCCGTCGGCCAGCACCAACGACTTTCCCATCGCGGGCTTTGCGGAAATCCATTCCATCTGGGTGGACGAGGTGAAGATTGCGGCGGTCTATCAGCGGATTCCGGCGGCATAGCGGCCCATCCTGCCGCTCTTCCACCCGGAATTTCAACATATCCGCGGCCGTGGGCCGACCGCCCTTGACATGCGGGCCAATTTATCTTAATATGTATTATACGTTTTACAGGAGGTGAAATCAAAGTGGACGACGGCGACAGTATAGGCGCTTGCCAGCATTCTGCCGCAACTGCAATTCATTTTGATGGTTCGCTTTTTGTAAAAATGCAAGTGAAAATTCAAGAAGCATAGTTCGTCGCGCTCTTGCGGCCGGGCTGTGCTTTTTTTACAGCCGCCGCAAAACAGCATTTGCCGCAGCGCACACACGAAACCGGAAAGGAACCATATGGCAGGGGCAATCATTCTCCAAATTGTACTCATATCACTCAACGCGGTCTTCGCAAGCGCGGAGATTGCGGTGCTCTCGGTCAATCAGGCCAAGCTCGAACGGCTTGTTGCCGAGGGCAATCATTCAGCCAAAACGCTGGTGGGGCTGACGCAGAACCCCTCCCGTTTTCTCTCCACCATTCAGGTGGCCATCACTCTGGCGGGGCTGCTCGGCAGCGCCTATGCGGCCAATCATTTTTCGGATCCGCTGGTGGCCTGGCTGGTAAGCCTCGGCATCGGCGTCCCCGCCGCAACGCTCGACAGCGTCTGCGTGTTTGTTATTACGCTGCTGCTGTCCTACTTCAGCATCGTGTTCGGCGAACTGGTGCCCAAGCGTCTGGCAATGAAGCATGCGGAAAAAATTTCGCTGTCGCTAGCGGGTATGCTCAGCTTTGTATCGCGTGTGTTCGCGCCGTTCGTATGGCTTCTGACGCGTTCGACCAACGGGATTTTGCGGCTGATGCGCATCAACCCCGACGAACAGGACGACGCGGTGACCGAGGAGGAGATCCGCATGATGCTCGAGTCCGGCAGCGCGCAGGGCACCATTGACAGCCTGGAAAACGAGATGATTCAGAACGTGTTTGAGTTCGACGACATTTCCATCTCCGAAGTTTGCACGCACCGGCGCGACGTGGCCATGCTCTATGTTGACGATGAACTGGCCGAATGGAAAGAGCTGCTCAATGAAACGCGCCACGCCTATTATCCCATCTGCGGCGAAGACACCGACGACATCATCGGCGTGCTCAGCAGCAAACAGTTCTTTCGTTGCGAGTGCTCCACCGTGGACGAGGCGATTGCCTCCGCATCGGAAAAGCCCTTCTTTGTTCCGGAGAACATCAAGGCGGATGTGTTGTTTTACAACATGAAGCGCTCACGCAGCTATTTTGCCGTGGTCATCGACGAATACGGCGGAATGAGCGGGATCATCACCATGCATGACCTGCTGGAACTGCTGGTGGGCGATCTGGCCGACAAGGAGGACGAGGAGGTGCAGGAAATTGTACCCTTGGGCGATAACCGCTGGCGGATTGTGGGCCGTGCGCCCCTGAACGAGGTGAGCGAGGTCCTGGGCATGGAGTTTGACGCCGAGGATTGCGACACCTTTGGCGGCTATCTGTTCGGCCTGATGGGCGCGGTGCCCGACGATGGGGAAACCCTTACGGTGGAAACCGATATCCTGAGCATTTTTGTCGAGCGCGTGGAAGACCACTGTATTGAAAGCACGATTGTGACCAGAACGGTCCCGCCGGCTTCACAGGAGGAGGCGGATTGACGCAGGCCGGCGCGCAGAAGGCCTTGCTGCTGCTGCGCTTTGGCGGTTCACCCGCAGCGCTTGATTCTCGGAACTGCCGATAGCCCGCCGGATTGCGGCGGCAGACGCCGCTGGAAGCGGGTGCATATGCCATTTAGCCTGCTTGGCGCGCATCAATCCGCCCCCGTCCGGAACGGGAGCGCCGCAAGCTGCGGAAGCAGGGCAAACAGCGCGTACAGATAACGGAACTCCGCATGCACGGGTGTGGCGGCCAGAAGCGTGCCAAGCACAAGGAACACAAACAGATACGGCAGCAGCGCCGCCCGCCTGCGGTTAACAATGGCCATGCCGAACAGCGCCACGGCAAGCCATGTGGCCGTACCGATGGAGAAGATAAGCGCGAACACGGCAAAATCGCGCGTGCCGGTGAGATACCTGTATAATAACCGCGGAGCAAGCCCCGTCAGCTTTGGCTCGGTGGCGATATTAAGCCGCGTGCTCTCCGGGTGGATTCCGCCGAGATAGAGGGATTCGTACTGCACGTTGGGGTACCAGAAGCCAACGGTTTCATCGATTTGTGCATACAGATATTCTTTGGGGTATCGGAGCCCCAACCGTACCCACAACGAAAGAAACTCCATTTTATGCTCCCCGATATATGACTGGTTACCGGTCTTTCGCACCAGAGCCTTGATCGGATCGGATGTATAGCTTTCGTAGGCCGCCGGTATTGCCTCCACCGCCACAACCTGACAAAGCAGCTCATACTCCGCTTCCGTGAGCGCCTTTCCGTCTGCAATTACGCGTGAGATATGCTGCACCGGCAGGCTAAGCGCTTCCACGGTATCCGGCGGCGGAACCGCAAGCGCATTGAGCACAGGCCCGCGGAAGACCAGCGCAAGCAGCAGCGCCCCACCCATAACGGGCAGCGTCAGCAGCCGCTTTCCTTTGAGGAAAACCGCGCAGAGCGCAAGAAACGGAATGAACGCATAAACGCCGTTGGTTCGCAGCACGCATAACCCCAAAGAGGAGATCGGCAGAAGCGTCCATGCAAGCCATTGCCGCTGAACGGACTCGCCGCGCCCAAGCCCGTCGAGCAGCCGCCAGAGCACGGTTGCCAGCAACACCGCCATGATGGCAAAGGGAATATCCTTGACCGGCGTAATGGAAAACAGCAGGTTGTTGGGCGCGAAAGCAAAAAACAGCATTGCGCAGACCAGCAGCACGGGCCTGACGCCAAAGCGGTGCATGGTGGAAATCGCGTAGGCAAACACCGCCGCAACCGCAAGGGATTGCGAAAGTGTGACCAAGGCCACGCCCGCGTTCTGCGTGCCGAACAGCGATAGTCCAAGATCAAAAAACACCTGCATTGCCAGCGTATGTGCCACGGGGTGATGGTTTGCGTATGGCTCCAGTCCCGCCATCTGCACCAGCTGTGTGCGCGTGTCCGCCATTATATTGCCCGGGAAGTGGCACAAGAAACAGACCGCATAGACTGCAAGCAGCCCGGCAAAGCAAAGAAGGAACACCTGTACGCTCGTAAGCCTCTGCCGCCGCACAGTCCGGATGCGCGCAGTTTGCAGCCGTCCATAGAGCATGCGCAGGAGCGCAAAAAAGAAGACCCACGCTTTTAGCAGCACCCAAACGGTGTCGGCGCAAAAAAAACCGCCATAAACCCGCTCCAAATACGCGTATTCAGCTAATACGCATGAACCCGCAAAAAACAGCGCAAACACACCGGCCACCAACCGAACGCGTCTGTTCTGCGCGGCCGCGCCATGCTGCAACAGCCAAAACATCAGCAAAAAAACGACCAGCGAAACGATCTGCGGTTCAACCGCATGAGTAAGAAACAGCACCGTAGACGCCGCTGCAAGGCTCTGCGCCACACGCCAGAGCAACAATCCGACGCCGCGGCTAAAAAAAGTAAGGTCCCCGTTTTCTGATATATACTTCTTCACGCATTCTTCTTTCGCCCGCAATTTTGCTTTTGAATTACTTGGCCTGCGCAATCAGGCCGCGGGCAATCAGGTCCCTGATCATCTCAGACCATGTGTTGTCGTGATAGGCTTCTTCCTTTATCGCATGCAAAGCCAAGTCCATATCCGGCGGAATGGAAATGGAAAATCGTTTTAGACCCGTCGCCATGTATGCGCCTCCTTTTGGTGTAGTGGTTCATTGAACCTTATAATCTATATTATATTGGTTCATCGGTTCACTGTCAATGGATTCCAAAATGCAGGTCTTTACCCCACTGGTTCACTGGTGTATAATTAGGAACGAGGTGATGCAAATGGCAACCGACAAGCCGCGTTATACCGTTTCGGTGGACTATGATCTGTTCCGGCAGATTGAAGACTTCCGCTTCGAAAATCGTTTTCAAACCCGCTCGGAGGCAACGGTGGAGCTGATACGCCTGGGGCTCGACGCCCTGAAAAAAGAGCAGGAAGCACAAAAAAAAGAGCAGGGACACGCCTGACTCCCACTTGACGGATGTTAAATCGCGCTTTGCCTCTTGGACAGCTCCTGCCTGCCTATATCCGTATGCATGCTACGCAGCGCATGTGTCCGCCGGCGCGACGAATTTCGTCCGCAGACGCGGCAAAACGGTTTTTTCATGCATGCGGTGTCCTCCTCCATTTCACACGTCAAAAGAGGGCTTTTCTGACGCGTTGTTTTTTATTTTGCAATGATTTGCGCAATGGAAGAAAAGCCTTAGCCCTTTTCCGCGCTCAACTTGATCGGGGTCTGGTTATAACGGGCGTGTTTGGTTGAAACGGATGTGCAGCGGACGGGTTTCGCAGCAGATGGGTTTTCGCAATTGAAGGTGCCGCCGGGCCAAAATTCCTGCAGGACCGACCTGCATAATCCCATCTGCGGCGGACAACGCGGATACGTGGTTTGCTGATGCGATCGCCCCGTCGCAGGAGTTTCTCCGGCGCACTTACCCGTTGCCGCCACCCCACTGCGAAAGCATGGCCTGCATCCAGCCATAGACATCGATGCCATATACGGCGTTCAGCCGTTCGCGCGTCAGCACGGCGTCCATTGACCCCCAGCGCAGGCATTTTCCGCCGTCAAGCAGCAGCGCGTGCGTGCCGTAAGCGCGCGCAACGGAAAGGTCATGCACGGCTGAAAGCACCGCGCGGCCGGTTGTGGCAATCCAGTTCCGAATCAGTTCGAAGATTTGTTTTTGATAGGTGAGGTCAAGATGGTTGGTCGGCTCGTCGAGCAGCAGCAGCTCCGGGTCCTGCGCAAACACCTGCGCCAGAAACATCCGCTGTTGCTCGCCGCCGGAAAGCGTCAGCGCCGATTGCGTGCGGATGGACGAAATTCCCGTCAGCTCGAGCGCGCGGGAAACGGCCGCCTCATCGCCCTCCCCGCCGGAAAACGGACCCGCGCGGTAGGCATAGCGGCCCAAACGAACGACCTCCTCCACCGTAAACGCATAGGAAACGGCATGTCCCTGCATCAGCACGCCAAGCTGTCTGGCAAGCTGTGCAGGCTTGTATGTGCGCGCGCTTTTTCCGCACACAAGCACCTCCCCTGAACAGGGCAGGCACTGCGAAACGGCGTTGATCAACGTGCTCTTTCCCGCGCCGTTGGGGCCGACGAGCATCAGCCACTGCCCGCCATGCAGGCGGAAACTGACATTTTCCACAAGGGTTTGCGAGCCGCAGCGCACCGTCAGATCGTGAACCGAAAGCAATTCCATAGCCTTACGCCCGCCTCCTTGTATGAAAAAAGAGGGAGACAAACGCAATTGCCCCTACAAACGAAGTAATGACGCCGATGGGCAGCTCGCGCGGCGCAAGCAGCGTGCGGGCCGCCAAATCCGCAAGCAGCAGGAGCGCCGCGCCGCCGAACAGAGACGCGGGCAGCAGCCGGCTGTGGTTGGGGCCGACGCACAGCCGCATCATATGCGGAATCACCAGTCCGACAAAACCGATCGTCCCGGAAATGGAGACGCATACGCCGATGAGCGCGCATACGCAAACAAGCACGGTCAACCGCACTCCCCGCACGTTTACGCCGATATGGCGCGCATTTTCTTCCCCCACGGCAAATGCGTTGAGTTCGCGCGCATATCCAAGCAGCACGCCGCCAAAAAGCGCCAGCGTGCCAAGCAGCAACAGCGCGTTGCCGTACGTGCTGCCGGAAAGCGAGCCCATCGTCCAAAACAAAATGCTTTTCACCCGGTCGCCCGCAAACGTAACCACAAGGCTCGTCAAACTGCTTGCAAACATGGAAAAAATCACACCCATGAGAATGATGGTGTGGGTGGAAAGCGAATGGTCCAGCCGATAGGACAGTGTCAAAATCAGCGTTAACGACAAGAATGCAAACGCACAGGCCAGCACAACCGTGCCGGCGAACGGCAGCGCGGGAATGGCGACGCCAAAGGCGATGGCAATCACCGCGCCAAGGCTTGCCCCGGACGAAACGCCGAGCGTGGAGCCGTCTGCAAGCGGGTTCTTCAGCAGCCCCTGCATGGCCGCGCCGCAAAGGGAAAGCGCCGCGCCGCAAAGCGCCGTGCAAAGCACGCGGGGCAGCCGTACCGAAACAACGATCGCCCGCGTTGCGTCCGGCAATGGCTGGGCATCGCCGCCAAAAATCGCGCGCAGCACATCGGCCAGCGGCACCCGCACGCTGCCGACCGATACGCACAGCGCCAGCGCGGCAAGCAGCGCCGTACAAAATGCCAGATATTCTCCCAGGCCAAAACCTTCCCCTGATCTTTTCCTCTCTTGACGCCGCATGCGGCCCCTTTCCGTCAAAACGTTCTCGTAATTCCCATACGTGCTTGGCGCACGAAACCGCCCCGCCACCGTTAAATAGCGGGCATGTCTAACGCCTGTCTTTTGAACGGCGCAGACCTTCCCCCACACATGACGCGGCGTTTCATCCTCTTCTAACATGGATTCAAACGAACCGAAGAACACGGCGTCATTAAAAAAGCCACTTCCCCCACGGACGGAAGAAGCGGCGCAAATAAGCGGCGGATTGCGCACAATTCGCAGTTCTCCAGCCCCAGGAGCAGCACCGTATAAACTGGTTTCCCGACTTGGCATCCTCCTACTTGGGCGTCTTCCCACCGAAGGTCCGGCAGTGACATGCTTGCCCGTTCGTCCGCTTCACGGTTACTGGGTTAGTTCGGAATTTGCATCCGATTCCCTCGGCGCTTCTGCCCGGCAGCGCGCCGGCACACAGGGTGCGAATATACATGCGATTCGTTTGTATGGTCAATATAGCACGGACGCGCATGGATTGCAAGGTGCGCCGCGCGAAAAACGGCGGTTTGGAACAACTATTTCTCTTGAAAAATAAACGGAAACGAAATGAGAATGCTGGAAACGGCTCGAATCTCATACAATTTTGAGGAGCTGATATTTTGGATTCGCGCGAAGGGAGATTCGGATGGCCATGGAAGAGCAAAAAAACAGGCAAACGGGACGAGGCGCTGCGCAGGGAGCGCGCAGGCCGTCGCTTACGAACTACAACCCGCTCGTTTTTGTGATATTTCTGCTGGCGGTTGCCCTGCTGTACCGCATCGTTCCGCAGTTCGTCTCCAGAACTGGAACAACCATTGCAAAAAGCCATGCAGCCTCCATGGCGGAGCCCGAGACAGCGGCTGATCCCGGTGGGGCTGCCGCGATGCTCACACAGGTCTATCCGCCGGCGGATGCGGAATGCGTCGTTGAAAAAAGCTTAAACGCTTCCCCGGGCATGCACGGCGCGGCGCAGGTGGCAGCGCACGGTTACGGCGCGGATAATATCCCGCAGGTGTTGGAAAGCACACGAACGGCCGCCTCAGGCGCAGGCGACTTTTCCGCTGCGTTTCCCGCCTACGACACCGGAACAGCCGCCCTCTACAGCCATCAGGATACGCAAAAGCGGATTGCCATCGACAAAGTCCGTTCAGACGGCGTTACCTATTTCGTTGCGGACGTGTGGATCAGGGATATCCGCGTCTTTCGCACGGCCTTTGCCAGGGGGAGGTGTGGACGGGGCGTCCATGAGATGCCTGCAACGATTGCCAACGACAACAATGCGGTCTTTGCCGTATCCGGCGATTATTACGGCGCGCGGGACAAGGGCCTGGTCATCCGCAACGGTACGCTCTATCGTGATGTTATGGATAAGGACGCATGTGTTCTTCATGCCGACGGAACGCTTAGCGTCTACCAAAAAAATGCGCTCCCCACCCTGCGTTCCATCGATGAAACGGCTTATCAGGCGTGGGCGTTCGGCCCGGCGCTTGTAAAGGACGGGAGCGCCTGCGATACCTCGTCCAGTAAAATAAGGGTGAAGAATCCACGCTGCGCCATCGGGTATTATGAGCCCGGCCACTATTGCTTCATCGTTGTGGACGGCAGGCAAAATGGGTATTCCAGGGGGATGACCCTCGACGAACTGGCCGATACGTTTGTCGCCCTGGGGTGCAAGGCCGCTTACAACTTAGATGGCGGCGCAACGGCCATGATGATATTCAACGGGCAGGTCGTCAGCCGCCCGGTCAACGGCGGCCGGGCCTCCAGCGACATCATCTGCTTTTGATGGCGGCCCGCGCGGCTGTCAAGCCGCTGTTTTCTGATGGCTGAACGTACGGCCTTAAATAGGCGGTTTCCCTGTGCTTGTTGCCGCCCGGGATCCCGCAGGGCGAGAGGCAGCATGCGGTTGTCCCCGTCAAAAAACAGAGTTTTTGACGGTCTAAGCGCCCGGCTTAGTCCGGGCGCTCTCAATATCATTCAGTTTCGTTGCTTAAACGCAGCTTTTAGTACACCTTGCGCTTAACATAGGTCGTGTGCAAAATGTCGTGCGCCTTATGCGAACCGGGCTTTTCAAGATAGGTCCCATAGAGCTCCTTAATCACCGGGTTCTCATGGCTCTTGCGCAGCTTCATGCCCTTATCCTCATTATATAGCGCTTTGGCGCGGTCCGCGCGCAGATCGGTGAAGTTATGCACATCGCCGGGCTGATATGGCTGCCCGCCGCCGTTGACGCAGCCGCCGGGGCACGCCATGACCTCGATGAAATGGTAATCCTTCTGGCCGGACTTGACCATGTCGAGGAGTTTGCTGGCGTTTTCAAGGCCGCTTGTGACCGCCACGCGCACCTTCGTGCCGTTGAGGTCATATTCAGCCTCCTTGATGCCCTCCACGCCGCGTACGGCAGTAAAGTCCACGTTCTCAAGCGGCTTTCCGGTCACAAGCTCCGCAACGGTACGCAACGCAGCCTCCATCACGCCGCCGGTCGCGCCAAAGATATGCCCCGCGCCGGAGGCAATGCCCATTGCCGGGTCGAATTCCTCATCCTTGAGATCGTTGAACAGAATGCCCGCCTGCTTGATCATCGAGGCGATCTCGCGCGTGGTCAGCGACACGTCGATATCCGGGATGCCGGAGCCTGCGGCGCTCATGTCGTCACGGGTGATTTCGAACTTCTTGGCCGTGCAGGGCATGACCGACACCACAAAAATATCCTTGGGGTCGATCCCTTCCCGTTCGGCATAATACGTCTTGACCAGCGCGCCAAACATGCCCTGCGGACTCTTGCAGCTGGACAGGTTGTCGATCATATCCGGATAGTAGTGCTCGCAGAACTTGATCCAGCCCGGTGAGCACGATGTAATCATCGGCAGCTTGCCGCCGTTTTGCAGCCGCTCAAGCAGTTCGGTGCCCTCTTCCATGATCGTCACGTCCGCGGCAAAGTCCACATCAAAGACCTTGTCGAACCCAAGCCGCCGCAACGCGGCCACCAGCTTGCCCTCTACGTTGGTGCCAATCGGCAGGCCAAAGCACTCGCCCAGCTGGGCGCGCACGCTCGGCGCGGGGCCAACAACGACCTTTTTGCTCGGGTCGGCCAGCGCGGCCCAGACCTTTTCGGTGTCGTCGCGCTCGGTCAGCGCGCCCGTGGGACACACCGCAATGCACTGGCCGCAGTTGACGCAGCTTGTGGTCTGCAGCGGCATATCGAACGCGCAGCCCACATGGGTGTCGAAGCCGCGCTCGTTCACGCCGATGACAGCCGTGTGCTGGTTGTGCTTACAGACCGCAACGCAGCGGCGGCAGAGAATGCACTTGCTGTTGTCGCGCAGAATACGGGGCAGGTCGGCGGACGCTTCGGAACCTTCGACCGGTTCGAACAATTCCGGTCCGGCGCCGCAGACAGGACAGCGCTCCGCGCCCTCGTCAAACTCCGCGCCACAGGCGATGCAGCGCATCCTGCGCTTGCCCGCAACGACCGGTTCCTCCTGCGCCTGGTTCTCGTCCTCCTTGCCCCAGCAGTACTTGTACTGATCCACACCGTATTCGCGGGCCAGCGCCTGCAGCTCGCAGTCGCCGCAACGCACGCACGAGAGGCAGTCCATCCGGTGGTTGCTCAAAATCAGCTCCAGCGTGGTTTTGCGCGCTTTGCGCAGCGCGGGCGTGTCGGTTTTGACCTCCATGCCGTCCGATACCTGCTGCACGCACGCCGCGGCAAGCCCGCGCACGCCCGTAGCTTCTACAAGGCAGATGCGGCAGGCCGCAATCGCATTGACATCCCTTAAATAACACAGCGTCGGGATGCGGACGCCAACCTCGCGCGCCGCCTGCAAAATGGTATAATTGGCGGGAACCTGAACTTCGATTCCATTGATTTTCACAGTTACTTTTTCCATCGCGCCTGCCTCCTCACTTCTTCTCAATTGCGCCGAACTTGCAGTTATCCATGCACACGCCGCACTTGATGCACTTGCTCTGGTCGATCACATGCGGCTCCTTCACCTTGCCGGAAATGGCGTTTGCCGGGCATTTCCTTGCGCACAGGGTGCAGCCCTTACACTTGTCGGCATGGATGGTAAAGCGCATCAGCTTCTTGCACACGCCCGCCGGGCAGTGCTTCTCAACAACATGCGCCTCATACTCCTCGCGGAAGTAGCGCAAGGTGGAGAGCACCGGGTTGGGCGCGGTCTGGCCAAGCGCACACAGCGCATTGTTCTTGATGTGGTAGCAAAGCTCCTCCATCTCGTCGAGATCCTCCAGCGTGGCGTTGCCCTCGGTGATCTTATTGAGCATCTCCAGCAGGCGGCGCGTACCGATGCGGCAGGGCGTGCACTTGCCGCAGCTTTCATCCACCGTAAATTCCAGGAAGAAGCGCGCTACGTCCACCATGCAGTTGTCCTCGTCCATGACGATCAGTCCGCCGCTGCCCATCATGGAGCCGATTGCCGACAGGTTTTCATAATCGATGGGCGTGTCCAAATGCTGCGCCGGGATACAGCCGCCGGACGGGCCGCCCGTCTGCGCGGCCTTAAACGCTTTTCCATCGGGAATGCCGCCGCCGATATCGTAGAGAATATGCCGCAGCGTCGTACCCATCGGAATCTCCACAAGGCCGGTGTTGACGATCTTGCCGCCAAGCGCGAACACCTTGGTTCCCTTGGACTTGTCGGTGCCCATCGAGGCGAACCATTCCGGCCCCTTCACAATGATCTGTGGGATGTTGGCAAGCGTCTCCACATTGTTAATGATGGTCGGATAGCCGAACAGACCCTTGTTGGCCGGGAAAGGCGGCTTGTTGCGCGGCTCGCCGCGATTGCCCTCGATGCTGGTCAACAGCGCCGTTTCCTCGCCGCAGACAAACGCGCCCGCGCCAAGGCGGATGTCGATATCGAAGGAGAAATCCGTGCCAAAGATATTCTTGCCCAGCAGCCCGTATTCGCGCGCCTGGCCAATGGCGATCTCAAGGCGCTTGACCGCGATGGGATATTCGGCACGCACATAAATGTACCCATGGCCCGCGCCGATGGCATAGCCCGCGATGGTCATTGCCTCAAGCACCGCGTGCGGATCGCCCTCAAGCACGGAACGGTCCATGAACGCGCCCGGGTCGCCCTCGTCGGCGTTGCACACGACATACTTGGTATCACAGACATTATTGGCCGCAAACTGCCACTTCATACCGGTTGGGAAACCCGCGCCGCCGCGTCCGCGCAGCCCGGAAGCCTTCATCAGGTCGATCACGTCCTGCGGCGTCATCTCGGTCAGCACGCGTCCCAACGCCAGATAACCGTCAACGGCGATGTATTCGTCGATGACCTCCGGGTTAATCACGCCGCAGTTGCGCAGCGCAACGCGCATCTGGGATTTGTAAAACGGCGTATCCGCGAGGCTGGCCACGCTGTGCGGGGCCGCGCCTTCCTCCGGCGCGTTGTAAACCAGCCGCTGTACGGGACGGCCCTTGAGCAGATGCTCCTGCACGATCTCCGTCACATCGTCGTTGGTGACGCGGCTATAAAACGTGCCTTCCGGGTAAACGATCATGATCGGGCCGAGCGCGCACAGGCCAAAGCAGCCGGTCTGTACAACCTTGATTTCCTCATCCAGACCGTTTGCCTTGAGTTCCTTTTCGAGGTGCGCCTGGATTTTCTGGCTGCCCGACGACGTGCAGCCGGTACCGCCGCAGATCAATACATGTGAACGAATCATATCCTAGTCCTCCCGTCAATTCTCGCCGATGGTGTATTCGTAAACAGGCCTGCCGCCCTTGATATGCTCCGTTACCACGCGCGCGGCCTTTTCCGGCGTCATCCTGACGTAGGTAACCTTTTCCTTGCCGGCCTCGAATACCTCCACAATGGGCTCAAGGCGGCAGATGCCGATGCAACCGGTCTGCGTGACGGTCGCCTGATCGCGCAGGCCCTGCTTATCCACTTCCTCAACAAGCGTGTTGAGCACCGGCCGCGCGCCCGCGGCGATGCCGCAGGTCGCCATACCCACGACGATGCGAATATCATTGCTGCCCTCGCGCAAATCGACCTTGTCCTTCATCCTTGCGCGGATTTCCGCCAATTCCTGCAGTGATTTCATTTGGTTTATTCTCTCCTTTGCAAAATAATTGTTGTATATCTGCGCGCGGGCGGCCCGTCGCTTTGGATATTGCCGCCGCTGTTATCAAGGGTTTTCATACGTTCAGATTCCCGTGGTTTCGGCGGTGCAGCCCGTCTCCGGTCCTCCGCCGACCGGCTCCGCGCCGCAGCCTGCCGCTCTTAATCCGGCGTTCAGCCTTTTTTTCCGAGGGTCTTTGGCACGCCAGGGTGCGTGCCGCGTCATTCGGCTTCATCCAGATAAGCGCGCACCCACGCGAGCACCTCCGGGTCATTGAGCGGGACGTCGGGCCCGAGCATCTCGCGCATTTCCTCGGTGGACAGCCGCTTTTCCACACCGTCGGCCGTATGCGCAAACGTCAGCTTCAGCGCAGGACTGCCCTGAATCAGGGTCACGATGGTGGCCGCCACATCCCCAAGCGGCGCGCAATCCATGTGATCGGTAAAAAAAGTGGCGCGCACGCGCGTCCCGTGCGCGGGATCGTCCTGTGTGCGCTGTTTGGAGGCGATTGTAAGCGTTCCGCCCGTCTGCTCCGCCGCCAGTTGAAACAGCGGCAGCCCCATGCCCACCTTGCGCGTGGTGCGCGTGGTCGTAAACGGGTCTGTAACCGCCATGAGAAACTCCGGGCTCATGCCGCAGCCGTCGTCGCTGATGGTGATGGTCAGGCGCCCCCTCTTCTGCTCGAGCAGAATGTCCAGACGCTCCGCGCCCGCCTTGACCGAGTTTTGCGCAATATCCAGAATATTGAGCGAAAGCTCCTTCATGCCGTCCGCCCCCTTAATGCCCGGATCAGCGCGGTTCGCACGCTCTGCGCATCCCCGCCACAGTCCATCTCCAGCGAAAATCCACCGTCGGCCAGTTTCCACAGCTGATGCGCATCCGAGCTTACCACCACGCGCCGGTTCGCCAGGTTGTAGCGCCCGGTATACGCCTCCACATTGACCGCGTCGTTATATTCCACGGCGGCAAACGCCGGTTCCTGCGGAAAGCTGCCCAGAACGGCGATTATGCCGTTGCTCTCGCGGTCGATGTGCGCCGGATAGGCTGCGCCGCCAAATTGCTCCGTCAGCGCCGCGCCGTCGGAAAGCGTCAGCATCGTGGCGTTGACAAGCAGATTCGGCTCCTCCCCCACCACCCCGTCGTCCTTCCCAATGCGCAGTTGATTGCCAAACACTTCCGTACGGTTGGGAATCATCACCCGGGAGGCCTGCACCTGCGCGTCAAATGCTTGCGCCTGCTCCAGCGTGGGGAACAGGCAGATCATATGGATGTCCTCGGCCGTGGTCAGCTCCATGCCGGGCACGGGAACAATTCCGTAATGCGCGCATGCGTCGAAGAACGTTTCGCAGTTGCCGCAGGTGTTGTGATCTGTCAGCGCAACCAGTCCAAGCCCGTTAAGCTTTGCCATGCCCGCAATGGAATAGGGCGTCATATCGTCGTTCGCACAGGGCGACAGGCACGAGTGCACATGCAGATCGCAGGCAAACCGCTTCATACCAGCCCGCCAAGCCGGACGCACAACTCGTAGGCCGAGAGCGGGCTTTTGAGAATGTTCACGCCGCGCGCACGCGCCGTATCCGCAACGCCCGCGTCGGGCTGCACGCCCTCGGCAAGCACAATGCACGCCACGTCCGTCAATGCCGCCACCGCGACAATATTGTTGTTGGACATGATCGTTACCCAAGCTTCGTCGGCCTGCGCGCGCCCCATAACCCAACTGAGCAGATCGCCGGTATAGCCGCCCGCCACCGTGCGCTCCCCGTCGCAAAGTACGATAGGCTCCAGTTCCAGGTCGTTGCAAAGCTCGCGCACCGTCATTTGTCCCCATCCTCCTGCCGGCGCAGCAGCGCATGGATTCGCTCGCGCATATACACGATGCACTCGTCCACCGTCCGCTCTCCGCGCACAATGTCCTCCGCAAACGCCCGGCAGGTCGGCGCGCCGCACGAGCCGCAGTCCAGCGCGGGCAGCGACTCCGTGATGGCCTCGATTTCCGACATCTTTTGCAGTGCCGCGTTCATGTCCTCATCCAGCTTGCTTACGGGCTGGTATTCCAGCTCCTCGGCAAAAAGCACGCGCTGCGGCAGATAGTCCGGACTGTCCTCCTCCACCTTGGGCAGGCGGTTTTGCGAAACCGGAAGATACCGCCTGAGCGTTTGCAGGCGCACGCGCGCAATGTAGGGATTTTCCACTGTCGCAACGCCGCCGACGCATCCGCCGTTGCAGGCGTTGAGCTCCACAAATTCCAGGAGCGGGAAATGTCCCGTTTCGATCTCGTCCAGCACACGGATGACGTTCTCGATCCCATCCGCGGCCAGATAGCGGTCGTTGAGCAGCGCGGACGACTCGCCGCCCGTGCTCGCCCAGCTCATGCCGATCATGCCGCTCCTGCTCACGGCTTTGGGAGGGCGCTCCTTGCTCATCTGCCCGATGAGCTTAAAATAGATATCGCTCATGGACACCACGTAATCCACGTTGGAACGCTTGCCCATGAATCCGTTTTTTACGTAGCTCGCCTTGGCCGGACAGGGCGAAATGAATACCACCGCCACATCCTCCGGCTTGAGCGAAGGATTCTTTTTGAGCGCTGCGGCGCGCGCCATCTCGCCCGCCACCTCGACCGGAGGCATCAGGGGAATCACATGGTCGCACAAATAGGGGAACCGCAGGCTGATCAGCCGCACGATCACCGGGCAGGCGGAATTGATGATCGGCCGCGCCATGTCGGCCGTCTTGATATACCGGCGCGTATACTCGCTCACAAGCTCCGCGGCGCAGGCAACCTCGAACACGTCGTCAAAACCGATATCCAGCAGGCCCTGCAACACATAGTCCACATCGTCGAGATTTTCAAACTGTCCATACAGCGACGGCGCGGGCAGGGCGATGCGGTACTTCCCCGCGTCAATGTCCTCAAAATGGTCAAACGTCGCCTTTTTCGCCTTATAGGGGCAGACGCGGATACACTCGCCGCAATCAATGCAAACAGCGGAGTTGATGACCGCATGTCCCTCGCGGATGCGGATGGCCTCCGTAGGACAGCGCTTGAGGCAGTTGGTGCAGCCCTTACATTTTTCCGTGTCGAGCGATACCGAATGCTTGTACCCTTCCATGTTCCGACCCTTTATGTTTATTCCAATTGCCGCCGGTTCCGGCGCGGCGTCACGCCACAAACACCTTCATGGTGACGGTCGTGCCCTTGCCGACCTCGGATGCAATCTCCATGCTGTCAGTATATCGTTTCATGTTCGGCAGGCCCATCCCCGCGCCAAAACCCAGCGCACGGATATTATCCGGTGCGGTGGAATACCCTTCCTGCATGGCAAGTTCAATGTCCTTAATGCCCGGTCCCTCGTCGGTCAACACGATGGTGATGCAGTGCGTGTCGACAAACACTTCCGCCTTGCCGCCGCGCGCATGCACAACCATGTTGATCTCGCCTTCATACATCGCAATGGACACCCGCCTGATCACCTCGGCCGAAAAGCCAAGCTGACGCAGCTTTTTTTTAACCTCCACAGACGCGGCGCCCGCGGACGTGAAGTTATCGCCGTCCACATCAAAGTGAAATCTCAGCGCGCCGTCCATGCCAATCACACTCCGTTGCCAAGTCCTGCGGCATACAGCTTGCCGCAGGACTCATACATACGGTTCTGCGTACACAGCACCACAATATGGCTTTCCTGCGCCAGCTCGATCATTTCCGGCGTGGGGCGCTTGCTGCGCACAAACACCAGGCAGCGCATGTCCATCATCATGGCCGTGCGAACCACCTGCGGATTGACCAGTCCCGTCAGCAGCACTGCCTGATCCTTGACATAGGCCAGCACGTCGCTCATCATGTCGCTCCCGCAGGCGGAAAGCGTCTCCTCCTCCAGCAGTTCCCCACAACAGAGCACCTCTGCGTCGAGCAATTCGGCAATCTGTCGAATTTTCATCCGTTTCCCTCCGTCCGTTACTGGGCGCAAGCGTGGTTATCGATATTTGGCGACAATACCCTTGATATCCTCGGGGACAAGACGTCCGTATACCTCGTCGTCGATCATCAGGACCGGCGCAAGGCCGCAGCAGCCGAGGCAGCGCGTTGCTTCCAGCGTGAAAACGCCGTCCTGCGTGGTGCCGCCCGCCTTTACGCCAAGCTCCTTTTCCAATTCATCGAGGATGACCTGCGCGCCCTTGACGTAGCAAGCCGTTCCGAGGCACACGGCAACGCGGTGTTTGCCGGTGGGGTTGAGCGCAAACTGGGCATAGAACGTGACAACCTGATAAACCTCTTCAAGTGATACGCCCAAGCCCTCGGCGATGATGGTTTGCACCTCGACCGGCAGGTAACCGTAGATTTCCTGCGCCTTTTGCAGCACCGGCATCATTGCGCCCTGCGTATCCTTATAGCTGGCGATCACTTCTCTGAGCTGTTTCTCCTGCTCTGCCGTCCCCTGAAAGGGCACAACAGTCTTTTGCTTTGCCATATGCGTCCTCCTCGATCGAATGATATGTATGTAGGGGTATATTACCGATGCTCATTATACCATATGCGTATGGACAAACCAAGCAAAAAATAATCTTTTATCGATTTTTTCATATAGGAATCATTTCCTGTCAAAGCAAAAAAAAGACCGCGATTCAGAGCGTTGTTTTGAAAACCACAGGGACGCGCGCGCAGGCTATCGCCACGCGGCCTCAGCGTACGGTACAAGGCCGCCTCCGCCGATGTTTTCCATCTCGGCACACGCTTGCTTTTCCGGGTGCGAGGCCGCAGGTTTCTCCCCTCGCGGCGCCGCTTTCGTTACATGATTTCCAGCGCTCTGAAAAGGGGCCGCCATTGCTGGTCGGCCCCTTTTCGTTTTGAAACGAGAAATGGAGTGCTTGGGGTATTTGGGAAACCGGTTATGCTTACAGGTCCACCCCGGTGAACTCGTAGTCCTTGCCCGGCAGCAACGCGTTTACAAGAACGCCAACCACCGCGGCAACCGCCAGGCCGCCGAAGGACAGCGGGCCAATCGCCAGCGGCGCCGCATTGAAGCCGAGACCGCAGACCAGAATCAACGCCGCGACAAGGACGTTTCTCATGTTCTTAAAGTCCACCTTGTTCTCCACGATGGTACGGATACCGGTTGCGGAGATCATGCCGTAGAGCACGACCGACACGCCGCCGATGATCGACCACGGAATCGTGTTGATGAACGCGTCGAAGATTGCGACAAACGAGAGGATGATCGTCATGCAGGCAGCGATAAACATGACCTTCGGGTCATACACCCTGGTCAGCGCGACAACGCCGGTGTTCTCGGAATACGTCGTGTTGGCCGGTCCACCGAGGCAGCCCGCAATCGACGTTGCGATACCGTCGCCAAGCAGCGTGCGGGTGAGGCCCGGGTCGGCGATGAAGTTCTTGCCGCAGGTCGCGCCGATGGCGCAGATGTCGCCGATGTGCTCGATCATGGCCGCAAGCGCAACCACGACGAATGTGACAATCGCGCCGATCTCAAACTTTGGCAGGAAGAACGGCGGCACCGAAACAATGGCCGCGCCCTGCAGGCTTGAGAAGTCCACCCAGGGCAGCCCGAACAGATTCGGGTTGATCAGGGTGATGATGCAGCCGATGATGTATGCGCCGAAGATACCGATGAGGATCGGCAGGATCTTGATCATGCCCTTGCCAAACAGGTTGACGCAGATGATGATCGCAATGGCGATGATTGCCAGAATCCAGTTGGCCGACGCACTCGAGATGCCGGTCGGAGCAAGGATCAGACCGATGAGGATGATGATCGGGCCTGTAACCACGGGCGGGAAAAGGCGCATGACGCGCTTGGGCCCGAAGACCTGGAACAGGATGGCCAGAATCACATACACAGCGCCCGCGCACACAACGCCGCCGGTTGCATACGGCAGCATCGCCGGATCTCCGTTTGCTACGGATGCAAACGCACCGAGGAACGCAAACGAGGAGCCCAGGAATACGGGAATCTTCCGCTTGGTGATGAAAAAGAACCAGAGCGTACCGATGCCGGCGCAGAACAGCGTTACGGCTACGGACAGACCCGTGAGCAAGGGGACGAGCACCGTGGCGCCGAACATGGCAAAGACGTGCTGGAGGCCGAGAATGAGCATTTTGCCCGTTCCAAGCTCTTTAAAGCCATCATAAATGCCTTCAACTTTGTTTTCCATTGAATTACCTCCTAATAAATTTGATTAGGTCTCCATTTCTCCCGTTATATCAAGAGCTTGCGCCCTATGATACCGTTTTGACGATACGCTTTCCCCTCCCGAGGGAAAGCGTCGGATTTGTATATAAGCACAATTTTCGAGCCGAGATTAAGAATTTTCCAGATAGGGTGTTTACTCTGCCTTGCGGTTATCACCCGGTAAGAGGAGGGGGGGCAATCCCCCATCCCGCTTACCAAGTAATTATACAACATTATTTGTTGTTTGTCACCCCTTTTCGTTCGCGCAGCGCCGCAAGCACGTCGTCCGGCGTGATCGGCATGCGGTTGAAACGTACGCCGATGGCATTGTATACGGCGTTTGCAATGGCCGGCGCGCCGGGTACCATCAACGGCTCTCCGACGCCGCGCGCGCCGTAAGGCCCGGTGGGTTCCGCATGCTCGACGTACTTCACGATCATCTCGGGGATATCGTCGGCGGTCGGGATCTTGTAATCGACAAAGGATTTATTGAGCACCTTGCCATCCTTGAGCTTGAGCTCTTCAAAGATCGCCGTGCCGAGCGCCTGCACCATCGCGCCCTCGCTCTGTGCGCAGAACAGCGCCGGATTGATCACCTTACCTGCGTCAAAGCAGCTGGCCATCTTCAACACCTTGATATGCCCGGTCTCGGTATCCACCTCGACCTCGGCGCCGTTGACGCCCATCGTCCAGAACGCCGCCGGATGATGCTTGGCAACGCCCGTCTTCTTATCGGTATTGATATTGTTCTCGAGCGTGAACGAACCGACGCCGATGGCCGGGCCGCCGTAGCCGGAGCCGTCATCAAACGCAACGCCAAGCGCAAAGTCGGAGATCGGCAGCCGGCGCTCAGGGTAAATCCTATGCATCACATAGCCGTCCTCGAACTTTAGGTCGCGCTTGACCGCGCCCATCTTGACCTGCGCAAGGTCAAGCACCTTATCGACCAGATCCTCCGCCGCCAGCTTCACCGCATTGCCCGCACAGTAGGTGGTGCGGCTTGCGACCGTCTGCCACTCGTACGGGGTATGGTCGGTATCGCCGGAGCAGAACGTGATCTTGTCGGGCGAAACGGAGAGCACCTCTGCCGCGATCTGGGGCAGCACGGTGGCCGCGCCCTGACCGATCTCCTGTCCGCTGCTCATAAGGAAGAACGTACCGTCCTCGTTCATGCGGATGATGGCGGCGCTGCCCGCGTTGGTGGGCATGGAGGGCGATTTCCAGCCGCTGGCAATGCCCTTCGCGCGAATTCTAGTCGGGCTTCCCGTCGGTTCGCAGGGCTTGTCGTACTCGATGTCCTTGAGAACGGTTTCAAGGCATTCCTGGAAGCCCGCAACGTCCATGCGTTCGCCCATACCGGTGTGGCCGCCGGGGCGCAGGCCGTTGATGCGGCGGAGCTCCACCTCCGATATCCCCATTTCCTTTGCAATTTCATCGACATTCTGTTCGATGGCAAAGTGGATTTCACACATACCGAAGCCGCGGTACGGGCCGCCGACCGGATGGTTGGTATAGACGCAGTAGCTGTCCGTCCAGACGTTGTCGACGTCATACGGACCGGCGGAGGCCCATCCGCCCGCTTTGGTGATGTTTACGCCATACTCGGTGTAGGCGCCGCCGTCCCAGATGAAGTCGTTCTTCACGCCGAGAATCTTACCGTCGTTTCGCATGGCTGTCTTGATGGTGGCGTGCATGCCCTGCCGTACATACGCGTTGACAAACTCGTCCTCGCGGGTATACACCAGCTTGACCGGGCGGCCCGCGCAGTGCCTGGCAAGCGGAATCACGATGCCCTCGAGCGTAGTGCCGGCCTTGCTGCCAAACCCGCCGCCCACCGTGGGCGAGATGACGCGGATTTTGTTGAGCGGCATGGCAAACGCCACCGAAAGCGCCTGACGTACCGCGTACGGAGACTGGCAGCTCGCCCAGACGGTCAGCTTGCCGTCGGCCTCGTACTTGGCCATGCAGGCGTGCGGCTCAAGCGGCACATGCTGTACGTGCGGGATATAGTAGCTATGCTCGAATACCTTGTCGGCCTTCCTGCATGCCTCGTCGAAATCGCCCTTGCGCAACACATAGTGATGCGAGATGTTTGTCCCCGGCACCGGGTAGAAGATCGGCGCGACCTTGTAGCTGCCCAACTCCGGATGGATGACGGGCGCATCGGGCTTCATGCCCTCCACGGCGTTGGTCACCGCGGGAAGTTCCTCGTACTTGACCTTGATGAGGTCGCACGCAGCCTGCGCAATCTCCGGCGTTTCCGCCGCAACGGCCGCAACGGCCTCGCCCATGTATTTGGCGGTATCGCCCGGCTTTGCCATGAAATAGCGGTCTTCGAGATACAGGCCCGCGCGGTTTGGATATTCATCGCCGCAGATGCAGCAGCGCACGCCCGGCAGCTTTTTCGCCTCCGTCATGTCGACGGAAAGAATCCTGGCATGGGCATAGGGGCTGCGCACGCACTGGGCGTACAGCATGCGCGGCAGATGGATATCGTCGACATACTCGGCGGCGCCGGTGACCTTTTTAATCGCGTCGGAACGCTGGTAGGCCTTGCCCACATGCTTGAGCTCTTCCATCACTTTGCGCCTCCTTTCGCTTGGCTCTGGTTGGCCACGTCCTCGATGGCCTCAATGATGCGGATATACCCCGTGCAGCGGCACAGGTTGCCGGAGATGGCGCTTTTAATCTCGTCGCGCGTGGGATGTGGGTTCTCGTTGAGCAGCGCCGTGCCGGACATGACGAAGCCCGGGGTGCAAAAACCGCACTGCAGCGCCGCATGGTCGACAAACGCCTTTTGCAGCGGCGAAAGGTTGCCGTCGCGGTCGGCGATGCCCTCGATGGTGGTGATGTGCATGCCGTCCATTTCCGGCGCCAGCACAAGGCAGGCGTTGATGGGCTTGCCGTCGACAATGACCGTGCAGGCGCCGCATTCACCCGCGCCGCAGCCGACCTTGGTGCCGGTTAAGTGCAGTTCGTCTCGGATAACGTTGAGCATGGTACGGTTTGCCGGCACATCCAGCTCCACCGGTTCATCGTTGACGTAGAACTTCACAGGATACTTCTTCATGCTCACTTCGCCTCCTCCTTTCCGCTGAGCGTACGCAGACCGCCACGCACCAGCGACCCGACCACGTCAAGCCGGTACGCCTTGGACGCGCGCACGTCGTCGATGGGCGATACCTCGGTGCACGCAAGCTGCGCGGCCTCCTCAATTAGCCTGTCGTCGAGCGCCCTGCCCTTCAGCAACGCCTCGGTCTTTTTCAGGCGCACGGGCGTAGGCGCGACTGCGCCGAACGCAAGCCGGTATTCGCCGTTGACCAGCGCCACAGTGGAGCAAATGGTCGAAAGATCGACCTCCCTACGCCGCGCCACCTTGGTGAATATCCCCTTGGTTCCCTCTACGTACGGAACCTTGATGGCGGTGACGATTTCATCCGGCCGCAACACGGTTTTTCGCACGAATGTAATGAATTCCGTGATCGGAACCTCGCGCTTGCCCGCCTTACCCTCGATGCAGACGGTTGCATCCAGCGCATACAGCGGCGTGCCCGTATCGCACAACGGCGACGCGTTGATAATGTTTCCTGCGCAGGTGGCGCGGTTACGCACCTGCTTGCTGCCAAGCGACAGCGCCGCCTCGGACAGGAACGGGTAATACGCCTTGACGTCGGCGTGTCCGCCCAATTCGTTGGCCGTGACGCACGCGCCAATTTTCAGTCCGTCCGCCTTGCTGAACGCGATGCCGTACAGTTCGGGAATCCCCTTGATATCGATGATGTAATCCGGCTGAATCAGGCGCTCGCGCAGCTGAATTACAATGTCCGTACCGCCGTTATACACCACGGCGGCGGCGCCATATTGCTCCCGGAGCGCAATGGCCTCGCCGATGGTCTTCGGCTGTAAAAATTCAAACTCGTTCATTCGCAACCCTCCAAAAACGACTGTGTGTCCAAACGGCCGCATCGCGTGTTGAAGACGCTATGCAACCGCAATCTCCGCCTTGCAGTCCTCCGAAACAATGGCCGCAAGCGTGGTGTTGCGCAGAAATTTCTGCCGGTTGAGGTAGGAGGTAAAATGCTCCAGATCCTCTTTTGTCTTAAGCTTCGCCGGGTCGTCGACAAAGCTGAAAAACAGGTTGGTCAGGTCGTAGCAGTGGTTGAGCACCGCGTTATATTTCTTTCCGACCAGGTTGACGGTTGTAAGCAGCGCCTGCGCCTCGTCGCGCAGCGTGTACATAACGTGCAGACGTTCCAAGATATATTCGTCCACACCCCGGTCAAACAGGGCGCGGATTTGCTCCGGCTGCCGCTCGCCCGGCAAAACGCATATCGTCCCGCCCTCCGTTTGGTCATAGCGGAGCGCGTCCGCCACGTCGGTCGTCGGCAGCGCATGGTCGTATGCCTCGCAAAACGCCCTTGCAAAGCGGTCGGTATACGTTTGCAGCCGCCTGACGCGCCGCTGGGACAAGAGCCAGAAAAGAACCGCCAGGCCGCCGACTATGACGATGGCAAGCATTTGCATGCGTTTCCCTCCATGTGTTTTATTAAATGGAAGAACAGGCGGCCATGCTGCACAGCCCGACCGCCTGTTTGTCAACCAAGGTTACGCATCCTCAAAGCCGTCGAACGCCACGACGCGGGAAATGCAGCTTTCGCCGTCAACGAGCTTCCACGGGAAGATGCCGATGACGCAGCGCTTGTTGCTGAGCTTTTCAATATCTCCGCCCAGGCATTCGGCATGAATGGCCTCGTAGGGCTTGCAGAACAGCTCAATGTGCATGGCCTGATAATGATCCGGCCACGGATAGATTTCTTCAAGGGTCTTTCCATACCTTTCCTGGAAGAGCTTGTCGCACTTGACGGCCTCCCGCGGCTCCCAGTCACGGATCTTGGTGTTCATCGGATGGTCCGCGCTGCCGCAGTCCACGCCGATCCACTTGATCTTCTTGTCGCGCACCCACTGCACGAACTCCAGCGACGGGCCGGGGTGGCGCAGCATGTAGCGGCGCTCGTCGGCGGTCGGGGAATCCCAGCCGTAGATATGGTAGCCGGTATTGATGACGAGGATGTCGCCCTCGCGCACTTCCACACGCTTTTCAATGTCCTCCGGCGTATAGATGCCGAAATCCTCGGCCTGATCGGACAGATCGACCACAACGCCGGGCGCGCAGAGCTTGGTCAGCTCCAGCGCGGCCATATCGCGGCCTGCCGTGTCAAAGTGCAGCGGGCCGTCCAGGTGCGTGCCGACATGATTGGAGTGCGTCATCAACTGACCGTTGGCGCCGTTGGGCGCAAGGCGCTTAAAGAACTTCATTTGCAGCGGCTCATAGGTCGGCCACGGCGGCGTATTGATGCCAATCGGAATCGTCAGATCATACATTTTGATATCAGACCATTTGCTCATTGTTATTGCCTCCTGATAGATAGTTTGGATTTGTCTATTGAAACCCCGTGTTACAGGGACATCAACCGAAAACCTGTTCAACCGGGCCTTACGACGCCCTTCTTGCATCATACGCGGGATCGATGCGTTTCATTTGTAACAATCATACTTATAGTTAAATTTTATCACTCTAAAATGAAATGTCAAGCATCTGCGGACGCCGTTCCCGCCCGCCGTGCAAATAATGGCCGCGGCGGACGGGTACGAACCTGGTTGTTTGTTTATGCCCACGCCTCCGCACAGGCGGCGAGCGCCTTTTTGAAGCAATCCTCGGGCGGATTGACGATGCCTGCGCCGACCTGGCCAACGCCGGGATCCTTATGCGCGATACCCGTATTGATGATGGGCCGGATGCCGGTCTCGACGACCTTGCGCATGTCGATGCCCGTCGCGCTGCCGCGGAAGTTGAGCGCCGGAATCTTATATGCCTGGCCCTCGCCAACGGTGATTTCGTACATCTGCGTGCTGTAATTGATCGCGTCGCTGACCTGACCGCCGACAAACTGCACAATTGCGGGCGCCGCCGCCATGCAGAAGCCGCCGATGCCGCCGGTTTCCGTAATGCACGAGTCGCCGAGGTCGGGCGCTGCGTCGGACTCGTCGAAGCCCGGGAAATACAGGCCCTTCACCATCTCGGCCGGGCCGGTGAACCATTGATCCGGACCAAGTCCCGCAATGCGGATGCCAAAGTCCGTGCCGTTGCGGCACATGGTCGCCAGCACCGTGCAACAGGGAATGCCGAAAATCGGGTCGAGCGTGCACTTCATGGCCGGCATGGAGAGATTGAGGAACGTATGGTTGTTGCCGTTAATGAAGTTGTACGCATCCAGCTTTTGCTGCTGCGGGAAGTCCGATTCCATGATGGCCGGGACCAGCTCGCGGATCAGCAGGGACGTGCCGGCTTCATTCCGATTGTGCGCCTCGTCGCCCATCTGGAGCAGTTTGGCGATGAGCACCTTGACGTCGATCTCGCCCTTGATCTCCATCGCCGCCTTGAGCACGGGATAGAGCTCCTTTTCCATCCACCGCAGACGGGTGAGTACCTCGTCGTCGCACGCGCCAAAGCGCAGCACCTTGCCAAGTCCTTCGTTGATGGTACAGTACGCGCGGTTTCCGAAAGCCTTGTTCTCCAGAATCCACACCGGCATGGAGGCGGTGACCACGCCCGCCATCGGGCCGACCGCCGCGTGCATATGACAGGGGTCGAACTTGATTTCACCACTCGCGGCCAGCTTTTCGGCCTCGGCCAGGTCCTTGGCAAGCCCTTCGTAAATCAGGCCGCCCATGACCGCGCCCTTCTGCGGGCCGGACATGCGCTCCCAGGTCACCGGCGGGCCGGCGTGCAGGATGGTCTTTTTCGTCATGCCGGGGATGACCTCGCCCGCGATGCCGAGTCCAACCAGCGTCGGCTGCGCGGCAAGGATGCGCTTGAGCGCCTCGGCGTTGGCCGCGTCGATCTTTTGGGCCAGCTCAGGGTTCTTCAGCTTGCGCAGATTGGCGGCCGCCGCCTTGTCGCCGCCCGCAATGGGCTTCCAGTCCACCTGAATCGCCGGAACGCGCTGGCTGATCAGGTCTTGATAGAAGGACTCGATGCCGAAGTTGACGACATGCAACTCTTTTTCAAACAATTCATTCAGTTTACTCATTTTCGCGCCCTCCTTACTGCAAGTTGGCAAGCACAAGCTCAACAAAGCGCGTTGCCTGCGCGTTGCTCGGCAGCACCACCGCGCCCGCGTCGGCAAGCTTCTTCTGCGTCTTGCTCAGGCACTGCGGGTCGCCTTCCGTACCGCACACGGCCGCAACCACGCACAGGTGCCGGCCGGCCGATTCAGCCTCCGCCCTGGCTGCGACGATTGCGTCGGAAAGGTCTGCCGCCGGGTCCTCGTGCGAGCCGTAGCCGATGACGCAGTCCACCATGATGACCGCGCACTCCGGATCCTTGCCGTCGGTGAGTACGCGCTCTGCGCGCAGCGACGGGTCGATCATGGGATGCGGGCGGCCAACGGTAAATTCATCGTCGCCAAAGTCGAGGAACGTATGCTCGCGGCTTGTGCCGCCCTTTGCGTCGGCAAGCTTATCCTCGGCATGCAGCGGGATATTGCTGTAAATATGCTTTAGCTTGCCGATCATCAGCTTCATGGCCTCGTCGCACAGCGTGCCGCCGGTATAGAAGCCGCGCACATACTTCTGCGTCTTGGCCATTTTCCCGGCAATCTCCCCGGCCAGCGCCTCCGCCTTTTCCCGACCCATTGTGAATTCGGTGAAGTCGTTGACCGGCTCGCCCTTGCTCAGCGCCACGGCCTTGTACGCGGCATCCTCAAGCGACACGGCGGCCGTCAGGCCGAACGATTCGATCTCCTTGGGGTCGCCGCCGATAAAGATGACCACCGTGGGCTTTCCCGTCTTGGCGGCCAGCCCGAGTATCTCCGTCGCGATCTCCTTGGCGGGTGGCTTGCTGATGAGCGTGATGACCCTGGTTTTGGGATCGTTTTTGAGCGCGTCGAGACCAAGCTTCATCATCAGCCCGCCGATTTCCTTTTTCAGGTCGCGTCCGCCGGTGCCGATGACCTGCGATACGCCGCAGCCGAGCTGGTCGATGATGGAACTGACCTCCTGCGTGCCCGTGCCGCTCGCGGCCACGATGCCGATGTCGCCCGCTTTGACCACGTTTGCAAACGCGAGCGGGACGTTATTGATAATCGCCGTTCCGCAGTCCGGTCCCATGACGAGCAGTTCCTTTTTATATGCGCATTCCTTGAGCGCTTTCTCCTCGTCGATGGTCACGTTGTCGGAAAACAGCATGACGTTGATGTCGTTGTCAAGGCAGTTCTGCGCCACGTCGGCCGCGTGACGGCCCGGCACGGAGATGACCGCCATGTTGAGGTCCGGATCGATCCTGATCGCACCGTCGAGCGTTGGCGGATAGTAGGCGGCCTCCTTGGCCTCCGACTTCTTGTTGAGCAGTTCCTCTACCTTCTTCTGTGCCGTCTCAAACACGTCGTCGCTTGCGCACTTCACCGCCACAAAAAAGTCGTTGGGCGTGATTTCCGCGTCAAACTCAGGGGTTGCCAGACCGATGTTGTGGGCGATCTCCACGTTGAGATCCGTTCCCATGCCGACAAGCGCTTCTTCCACGCCGTCAAGTTTTTTCAGGTCCTTGGAGATGAGCATGAGGGTAACGGAATCATAATAAGCGTTCTTTCTGATTTCCAGTTTGACCACTGTTTTTCCCTCCATCATGATGTTGAATGGCAAGCACAAGCCCGGTCAGCATGTCCCCGCCGGATGTGGAACCGAAGGATGCAACGCGCTCTGCGACAGTGAACAGACCCGCCTCGGGTGCATCCGAAAAAATGGTGTTCAGCAGAAGAAGCGCGTCCTGCGACGCCAGCCCTTCCGCGCTGTCCAAAAGAAATGTGCCGCTGATACGGTTGGTCTTTTTTGCCGCTGCGGCCGCCATGTGCGGCAAAAGCGCACGCGCGTCTTTCATGCGGCCGAACCTGCTCAGCAGCCGGACGGTCAAAAAATACCCCGTAAGCAGGTCGTCGGAGCTCGGCGTCAGCCCAACGCCGCAGCCCGCGGTACGGGCGGCAAGCGCTCCGGCCTGCGGATCGGCCCTGCCGACCGCATCAAACAGCGCGTCAAGCCGCGGCGCAAGGAATGTTGAAAAAACGTTCCCTTCTCCGCCTGTGACCAGCGGAGAAAGCCCCTGCGCCCCCTCGCCCGCCCGCAGTACGGCAAGCACCGGCCACAGGCGGGGTTGGAGACGGGTTGGGCCGGAATCGTTTGCAATGGAATCGACCGAAAGCTCGGTCTCAACAGCGGTCTCGAGCGCAATGACCGTGCCGGTTTCAAACGCCAGGCCCGCGCGTGTGAGGCGGACTGCCTCCCCCCGCCGGATGCCCATGCGTGAAAACGGTTCTTTGGCTTCAACGCTGCAGCCATACGGCACAAGGCCTCTCGGCGCCATGACGGCACAGATCAGCCTGCCTTCCAGCTCCACGTTCACCGCATGATCGAACACGGTATGCACCGCGCCGTCACGCGCGCCGGACAGGGAAAGCGCCGCAAGGCGCGTGCAGACACGCTTTGCTTCCATCGCGGACGAACCCATCTGCCTCTGAAAAGCGTTACGCCTTCTGGAAGATGAATCCGTATTCCTCGGTATCGATGGTTTCCTTGTAGAGGATGCGGCGCGTACGAACGACGCCGACCGTGGCCACAAGCTCCATGCCGACCTCGATGCCGTCGTCAAAGCCGATCTGGCCGGTCGCGCGCACGCCGTTTTCGAACTCGACAATGCCGAAGTTCAGCCAGGGCATCATATAGCCCTCGGGCAGGTTGTAGGCGCGCGTCCAGGTCAGCAGCTTGCACTTGCCCTCAAGCGGGATGGCTTCAAACTCGCGGCCGTCGCAGTCGGGGTTCTGACACACGATATAGCGAGGATGATGCAGTTTGCCGCACTTCTTGCATTTATAGGCATACATTTGTTCCATGATCATTCCCTCCATCACTTCGTTGTCAGTATGGTCGAAACGACGTTGTTGCCAAAGCCGCCAAAGTTGACCGCCAAACCGGTCTTCGCGCCCTCGACCTGACGGCCGGTGGCCTCGCCGCGCAGCTGTTTTACCAGCTCGACAATCTGCGAAACGCCCGTTGCGCCGAGCGGGTGACCCTTGGCCTTCAGTCCGCCGGAGGTGTTGATCGGCAGTTTGCCGCCGATCTTCGTTTCGCCGTTGCGCGCCGCAATGTGGCCCTGTCCGCGCGGGAAGAGACCCGTTTCCTCGGACTCGGCAATCTCAAGAATCTGGAATGCGTCATGCAGCTCGGCCACATCGATATCCTCGGGGCCCATGCCGGCCATTGCATACGCCTTCTGGGCGCTGTAACGTACCGCCAGCAGGTCGGTCGGGTTCTCGCGGTTGGCCACCACGTGGGTGTCGGTTGCCGAGGCAATGCCTGCGACGCGCACAAAGCGCTTTGCGTCGAAGCCGAATTCCTCGACCTTGTCCTTGGCGACGAGCAGCACCGCCGCCGCGCCGTCGGACACCGGGCACATATCAAACTGGCGCAGCGGGTCCGCCACCAACGGGTTGGTCGCATTGATGTACGCCGGGTTGGTGATGCGCTCCAGTATAACCGGGCGCTGAATGTGCGCGTTGGGGTTATGGCAGGCGTTGTCGTGGTTCTTTACCGAGATGATGGACAGATCCTTGCTCTCCACGCCGTATTGAATCATGCACAGGCGGGTGAACAGGCCGGCAAACGACGGCAGCGTGCAGCCGTACACATACTCGCCCTCGGGATGGAGCATCGTGGCGACAAAGTCCGTGCCCTCCCAGCCGGTGATGGCGCGCATGCCCTCGCCGCCGACGACGAGCACGCAGTCGCTCATGCCCGCGGCAATGGCCATTACGCCCAGCTTCACGGAGGAAGCGCCGGATGCCGGACCGTTCTCCACGGTTTCGGCCGCGGCGGGACGGAGGTTGAGCGTATCCACTACGGCGGAGGCCGCGCCGCTGATGCGGCTGACCATGCCGGAGCCCATCGAGCCCACGAATACCTGATCGATCACGTTCTTGCGGCCGGTCTTCGCGCCCGCGTCATCCATCGCCTGCAATGCCGCCTCGCACAGCATGTCGATGAACGGAACGCTGGACTTTCCGAATTTGGTATGGCCGACGCCAACAATTCCTACTTGTCTCATTCTTCTTTCCTTTCCGAAAAACTCGTTTTTCAGTCCGTTGAATGTCGCTAAAAATCGGCTCAGACGCTGATTTTGGCGGGCATGTGCAGCACTTTGTTGGCCTCGATGACATCTTCAAACGCAGGGCGAATGCCGACGTTCTTGTTGGCCTTATGCTTCTCCCACAGCTCGCGGGTCAGCACGAAGGTGGGCACGCCGCCAAGCTCGTGCGCGCACTCCGGACGGGATTCGAGTTCGTACTCGATCATCCAGCGCTTGAAGCCGTTCGGGCTCTCGGCCACGATCCAGACCTCTTCCTGATCCATGAAATCGAAATGATACTCCATCTTGGCGGCAAACAGCTGGGCGCCGACGCGCGCGCCGCGCTTGAGCGTCATGGTGTGATACGACATGCCGATCTTCTCGTTGACAAGACGGCCGTTGACGATGCCGGCGATCTCGCCGTCCACCGCGCCGACGAACAGATATTCGTCCTGCACGCGATAGCGCAGCATGCCCAGAAGCTCCGCGATGATGCGGGCGGAAACGATGTCGTAAAAGTCCTTCTGGTGGTCAAGCAGCACCTTGATGCCGTCGATGATCATCTCGGTCTCTTCCGGGGTGGCTTCGCGAACGAGCATATCCTCGCCGGTGGTCAGGGGGATTACTTTGGGGGTGTAGGGCTTCATGCCAATCGTCGGGGGTCTGAGTTTGGCTTCCATTTCGTCTACGATGATGTCATACTTGCTCATGTGTGTGCCTCCTTATGAAACTGTTTGATATGATATATGCCGCCACTCACCGTGGCTTCACTGTTATTGTAGCGCCATTATGAAGTCATGTCCAGTATTTCTTGCAAAATATTTTTCTGTAAATGCGATTTTTCTCAAAAATATTTCGTTTTGTCCATAATTTATCCCATGCCGCGGGCGAATTTTGCAAAGTATATATTTTTTAAGCTGTTTTCCCGCTTTTTCCGTACTGTCACAGACGTTTTCAGGCATTTGTCCGCACGCATTTTACGCGTGCAGCTTTTCCTGCGGGAACGGCCCGACACATGCAAGGATTTGCTATTTTTTGCAGGATTTATTTTTCTATCCTGCATTTTTTCTTCCGCACTGTGACCGTTGCTTTATCGCCGGTTGTGGGTGCAACACCGAAAAACGGTCCGTTTTCCGCAGTCAAACGGACCGTTTTTCGACGGATTGAAACAGTCTTCCCCCTTGCCGTTCAACCCTCCGGACGGTGTGGGGCCGGCGGTTCCGGCAACAGGCCGTGCCCCATGGAGGCAACGGATACTCCGGCCGGGGACCGCGAATGCCTGCCCGCTAGCAGGCAGTTTGAATTAAGGACCGCAGCGCCCGCCGTTTGGTGCGCCGGAATGCGTGTGCCCGGCGGCAGATGTGCTTTTGCCGCGCGTTCCCCTCGAACTCAAAGGAGGCGGTTGGCCGGCAGGCGGCCGGGCCCGTGCTCCGCCACGGCCCCGCGCATGATTTGGGTATCCGGAATCGCCGTCCGGAATTGCATTTTTCGCCAAAAAGCTATATACTGTTTTAAGTATACCGAATATATGTTTCATGGAGCGTACCCGACGATCGTTTAAGAAAGGCTTGGTATATTGGCTATGGCAGAAAAACTTCGCAGAATCGGAATCCTGACCAGCGGCGGCGACGCGCCCGGCATGAACGCGGCCATTCGCGCGGCCGTGCGCACATGCGTCGCGCACGACGTCACGCCGGTCGGCATCTACCGCGGGTACAACGGCCTGATCCATTCCGACGTGGTGGAACTGGACGCGCGCGCAGTCAACGGTATCTCCAACAAGGGCGGCACCATGCTTTATACCGCCAGAAGCGAAGAGTTCATGACCCCCGAGGGGCAGGGAAAAGCGGTCAGCGCCTGCCGTTACCTGGGAATCGGCGGAATCGTAGCCATCGGCGGCGACGGTACGTTCCGCGGTGCGCGCGCGCTTTCGCACGCAGGCATCAATACCGTCGGCATCCCCGCCACCATCGATAACGACATCAACTGCTCGCACTATTCCATCGGCTTCGACACCGCAGCCAACACTGCAATTGAGGCCATTGACAAGCTGTCGGATACCATGCAGTCCCACGAGCGCACCTCGGTCGTGGAGGTCATGGGCAACAAGGCCGGGCATCTCGCCGTGTACGTGGGGCTGGCCGTTGGCGCGACGGCCATCCTGATTCCGGAAACCCCCTATGACTTCGAGCGCGATGTGGTCGAGCACATCCGCGAGGGCCGCTATCGCAACAAGCATCACCATCTCATCATCGTGGCTGAGGGCGTCGGGCATACGGTTGAAATCGCCGACCGGCTCCATGAAGAGATGGGACTCGAGACGCGCATCACCATCATCGGACACATTCAGCGCGGCGGCAGCCCCTCCGCGCGCGACCGCGTGATGGCCGCCCGCATGGGCCACACCGCCGTGGAGACCCTGCTGGCGGGCCAGACCAATCAGGTGGTGTGCTATCGCAATTCAGCCATCTGCATACTGCCCATCGACGAGGCGCTCGATATGAAAAAGGACCTTGACCCGTATATGTATCGGGTGGCACAGGAGATTTCCATCTGACGCGTCCTTTCAGGCCGTCAAAACCGCGGTGTTGACGGCAACACGCCGCGGTACGTGGTTTGCATGCGGCCGCGTCCTCAAACAATCGCTTTCTCTGCCGTCCGCAAAGGGCTAAAAACGGTGCGCGCCACCCCATTAGAATTGACGGTTCAGTCTGCCATAGTACGTTTTAACATGTTGCAGTCGCCCGTTCCCGCGCCGCATTGCATGGGGGCGGTCGACTTTCTGATATAAAAACCGTATTCCTGGAGGGGTATCCTGTTGTTCCATAACGCAAAAAACGGTAATATACCAATCGGCGATACCGATATGGATTACGTCTCCTTTGGCAGGGGGAAAAATCCTGATTATGTTTCCGGGTTTGGGGGATGCATGCAAAACGGTTAAGGGCGGCGCAACCATTTTTCAATGGCGTACAAAATATTTGCAAAAGACTATCATATATATATTTTTAGCCGGAAGAACAAATTCAATCTGGGGGATTCTGCAAAAGATATGGCTAAAGACCCGGTTGCGGCCATGCGGGCGCTCGGGATTGGCAAAGCTTCGGTTATGGGCGTATCCCAAGGCGGAATGATTGCCCAACACATTGCGATTGATTACCCGGAGCTGGTAGAAAAACTTGTTTGGGCCGTAACCGTGTCCAGGCAAAACGATGCCGTGCAGAATGTTGTCGGTCGTTGGATAGAAATGGCGGAACCAAACGACTACAAAGGTATATTCACAGACACGGCTGAAAAATCCTATTCTGAGAAATATCTCAGGAAATATCGGCCATTGTACCCGATTCTGAGCAGAATGGGCAGGCCAAAGGAATGGGATAGATTTATCATACAGGCAAACGCCTGCATTTGTCGCGATGCCTATGGCGCGCTTGAAACGGTGCGATGCCCAACATTAGTAATAGGCGGAGACAGCGATAAGGTTGTGGGCCAAAGCGCTTCCGACAGAAATGGCCGATCGAATAACGGGCAGCGAATTGATACTATACAAAGGTCTCGGCCATGCAGCATATGCAGAGGCAAAGGATTTTAACCGCCGGGTTTTAAACTTCTTGGATTCGTGAGGATCGTCATTAAGCGGCAGGCGTAGCGAATAAGCGACCGCACCGTGGCGAGGCGGCAGAACCAGCCGCACCTGTAAGCGCTGAAAGGACCCACGCCGTCGTTGACAAGCGCGTATGCCCCGCTTATCACCGCTTTTTCTTAATCGATACCATGCATCGTCATGGAATCTCCGGCCAAAAAAGCTTTGATTCATGCTGTTTTCCGCAACATCTGTAACGCTTGAGAGCGCATCAGCATCTTTTGATTGTTGGATGAATAAAAAATCCTGGTGCCAGTTGCATCTTAGGCATTATGATTCTTATTTTTCAAATACAGCTTTCTGAATTCTTCGGATCAGCTTGGGTTGGATCAGCGGGTAGGTCCATTCCGCCGGCAGCGCATCAAACAGACGGACCGTTTCGATCTCCGATTCCGGCAGCCGGCCAAAGGCAAGGATATCCGCATAATACAGCTTGCCGAACGTTTCCGCCCTGTCCGAACCGGCAACCCCATACACGCAGACCGGCCGCAGCACATATTGACTTGCGCCCGTTTCCTCAAACAACTCCCGTCTGGCGGTTGCGTCGATTTCCTCACCGTTCTCCCTGCGGCCTCCCGGCACCTCAAACGTGTTTCGTTCCCTGTGCTTACAAAACACCCATTGTCCTTTGTGTTTTGCTGCGATCACGGCAAATTTCAGCAGGGCATCGTCCACAGCATCATAGAAATTCACGTCCATTTTGTCGCTCCTTTTCTTCATCGCGCCCCCCCCGCGGGGAGCGGCCAAAGCAAACGAGAACCCCGGCATTCTCCTCCGAAATTTCAATCCACACTCCCCCGCGCCGCAGTTTTCGCCTGTTTTGCCACGAACAGCAGCACAAACGGCGTGAGATTCCGTTCCGCCAGGAACGCGTCCATGGGCACTGCCGTGCCGCTGGGTACGCCCGCGTTGAAAAACCGCAGCCCTGCCCCGCCCTCCGCCCGCAAAAACGCCGCGTAATGCCAGCCGAGGACGTGCCGGTAGACGAGAATGCCGCTGCTGGCCGTACCCGCCGCCAGAATTGCGCGTTTTTTACCCGCGTACACACGGGTGGCGTGGCCGCGCCGTTTCAGGTACCGCCGTACGCGCAGGGGGCTGGTGCCCAGCGCACCCCGAAACAGGGAGCGCCGGGATAAAGCGGCAATAATCTGCTCATGTGGAACCGGATCGCCCAGGCAGCGGAGCAGATTGAACACGGCAATCCAGCCGCAGCCGTTTTTGCTCGACAGGCGGCAGCCGTAGCGCACGTCCGTGACGCGCGCCTGGTCGACGATGTATCCCTCCGGCGAATATGCGGCCCGTATGCCTGTTTTGCTTTGGTTTTGCTCCATGCGTTTTCCCGCTTATCCATATTAATCCGGTTGCGCGTCCGCAACGGCCGCATCGGAGCCGGGGAATACGGCCTTATACACGGCGATCCCGTCTAACACAACGTCCACCTGTTCAAGCCGGGCGCCATGGCGGTTTTTTAGCAGATACCGCTCCATCGCCGCATACTCCGCAGAATCCGCGCGCGTGATGAAAAATACAGCTTCCTCTCTGAATACGTCCGCATATCCCGTCGACAGTCCGTTTGCGGCAAGCTGCTTTCGCGCCGTGGCCGAATGCATTTCACACCCGCCCCACGAAATCAGGTTGACCGGCTTTTCCATCGGATACGTTGTGGTTGCGTCCACGTCCGTCACCACATAGGTATCACGGAAATACACGTTCTGCGGATGCGCAAGCGCGTAGGCGGTCACCGCGCGGCTTTCCGCCAGCAGATACTTGGGGCTGTTGACGCGCAATTCACGCGCCTGCAGCACGCCTGCTGTAAGTGCCAACACCGCCGCGGCCGCCGCAAAAACGACAAAACCCGCACGATCGCGCCGTGGCGCGCGGGGCGCATACAGGCGCATGGCAAGCAGCGCCGCCAACACGCACGCGGGAATCGCTACCACGCGGAACGTTCTCTCCAAAAAACGTCCGCCAAGCCCCAGCAGCAGGCACAGCAGCGCGCTGCCGAGCAGCACGCACAGCAGCGCCGCCGTCTCCGGCCAGCGCCGCCTGTCCCGCCACCATGCGCAGAGCGCAACTGTACCCGCGCACAGCAAAAAAAACGTCGTCATCCTGAGCGGCAGCGCGCCGTCGATGACCGCAAGGCAATCCGCCGCCGCGCGCGCAAGCGTCGCGCCGTGCGCGGACGTGCTTTCCGCAATGGCCTTCAGCGACGCGGTGTTGATGCGCGCGTCCATAAAGCACCAGCGGTCGGCCAGTCCGTATAATGTCTCGTCCCAGCCAACTCCCTCGTAGAGCGCGGGGTTTTCGGAATAACTGTCGCGCGGATAGTCGGTAAACCGTTCTCGGTATCGGAAAAATTCCCAGTACTCCATGCCGTGATGGGCTTCCTGCAGAGCGTTGTTCAGCGCAAACGCCGCCAGACACGCGCCAAGCGTGGCAAGAAACAGGAGGCAGGCGCGCGCCGCGCCGCGCCGCCAGACCGTTTCATTTTGCATCGTATCCGGCGCCGCTTTGGGACGCTCCAACCGCAACAGAGCGCCCGTTCTCGAGCCTGCTTTCTTTCCGGCTTGCACCTCCGCGCCCGGGCCTTGCGTTTCCGGCGCGTTTTCTTGCGCCGCGCCTTTGCGCACGGCCAGCAGCGCCCGGTATCCACACGCGGCAAACAGAAAGCTCAGCAGAGCGAACCCGGTTTCCTCCCGGTATAAAAATGCGCCTACCACAAAGCTGCAGCCCAGCGCATCCAGCACGGTGCGCTTGGTTCTACCCGTTTCCTCCGCCGCGCAGAGTATGAGCGCGCACCCGGCCGATCCAAGAACCGCGGCCGTTACGGTATAAGTCAGTTCCACAACCGGCTGCAGCAGCAGCAACACCGTCAGCGCGGCGAAGACAGCCAGCGAAAGCCACAGCGGAACCGCACGGCGCCAGCCCATGCACAGCATGCACGCGCCGATCACCACCGTGGAAAGGGCAATGGCCGCGAGCTGCAGCGCCGCCCACCACGGCACGCCGGGCGCCGCCGTATACAGCGCGCTGACAGGGAAGCCCAACAGGCAGTTGATAAACAGCGCATACGGCGAAGGTTCGCCCGTGTGGTAGCCCGCCAGCGTATAGGCGATCGCGTTGTCGTCATTGGTCAGGTAGGAAACGGTCTGCACCGCCGAACACGCGCACAGCAGTACGGCCGCCACGGCCGCAGCAAGCACGGCGCGCCCCCAGGCGTTTCCATACATGCGCGCAATCGGGCCCGGCTTTTTTTGCGCTTCCATCACCGACCGCCCTCCCCGCCGTCAAAGCTGAACCGGTACGCCGCAAGGCCGTCCGCAACCGGCTCGATGCACGTATAGCCGACCGCCCCTGCGTGCGCCGTAAGGTACGCGTCGAGCATGGCGAGCTTATCGCTGTCCACGGCGGTAATAAAATACACGTTCTCCTGCCGGAACAGCCCCGCCGAAAGGGAAGCCAGGCCGTTTGCGGCAAGCTGCGCCTCCTTCCAGCCGGAGTGCATGCCCGTGCCTCCCCAGTCGATCAGGTTAACCGGCTTTTCCTCCGGATAAACCGTAAACGCGCCGATATTCTCAAGGCTTGTCACGTCGGTAAGATAGATATTGTCCGGATGTTCCATGGCGTATGTTTCCGCGGCGGCGTTTTGCTCCACCAGCGCGGTTCGATCGGTATCAAAGAGTGTCTTCTGCGTCATGCCCAAGCTCCATGCGACCGCCGCGGATGTGAGAAATATCCCCACAAATTGTAAGTATCTTGCAATATATTTTCTTTTTTCCCCACCGATTTGTTTATTTTGTGTAAAAGTACGTTTTTCTCCCCACATGCAGAGCAACAGCAACCATTCCATCACCGTGGTCGGTATGGCGATCAGCATAAACGTGTGCACGGGGAACCGGCCCGCAAAGCAAAGATAAAAGCAAAGCAAAAACGCGCCCGCCGCCACCGCGCAGGCGATGGGCAGCTCCGCGCTCTTACCCCTGCGGCGTATGCAAAGCGCAAGGAGCCACAGCGTAAGCAGCACCGGTACCGCCAGCATGTACTGCGAAACGCCGCTGCCACGGAAAAACGCCTCGCCATAGGCCAGCGCGCCCGCAAGCCGGCGCAGCATGCCCGCGTCCTCCGCATATGGATACGCCGCGATTGCGTTCATGGTTTCGGCATTGACGGCCGTGTCGAGATAGCACAGGTTGTCCGCAAGATCGTAGATCGTTTTATCCCAGCCGAGCGAAGCAAAAAAGGCCGGGTCCTCCTCGTAGGTCACATGCGGATAATCGATGAAATGCCCGCGCGCGGCCTCGAACTCCGCATAATATGGCGGGTTATACCGCGCCACCCCCCAGTTGTTGAGGCACACGGCAAGCGCTGCCGCCGCCACCCCCGCCGCCAGGGCGCACGCAACGCGCACGCGCATACGGACGGGCGCTTTGATGAGCTGGTACAGCGCCGCAGCCGCCGCAAAGCAGAGCATGCTGTACCCGGAGGAGTTGCGCGTAAAGAAGCAAAGCAGAAGCAACGCCACGGCGCCCGCCGCCGAGGCGCGCCGCTGCAACCGGGCGTCTCTCTCCCAGTCGATGGCGACGATGAGCGCGCAGGCAGCCGTGCCCAGCATGCCGGCAGTCAGCGTAAACGCAATCCACGCCACCGGATAAACGAACACCGTCATGTATAGAAGCGCAATCAGCCCCAGCGCCGCCCACAGCGGCAACAACGCGCGGTCGGCCAGCTTGAGCGCGCATGCGCCGATGACCGTCAGCGCGGCAAACAGCATGGTAAGCTGACAGACCGTCCACCACGGTATGGAAGGCGCCGCGCGGTACAGGCCGCTGATCAGTAGGCCCAGCGCCACGTTGATAAAGCGATGCGTGGGATACGGCGCGCCGCTGCGGTAGCCGGCCAGCGCGTACAGGATGTTCGCGTCGTCGTTATTAAGGAACGTAACCTTGAAAAGCGCGAACGTCAGCGCCATGCAGACGCCCGCCAGCGCGGCGCTTATCAGCCACCTGCCGCCGTGCCGATTGTACGCTCTGTTCAGACTGTCCGCAAATCTTTGCATGCTCCCTCTTTCTCTTTCCCCGCGCCGCCCGGCCGTCCGCGCCCCGGACCGCTCCGTTGAAACAATCCTTCCTGATTAAACCCCGGCGTGCGTTGCCGCTATCGCAAAAATCTGACGACGGCCGCCCCGCCCGGCAGCCTGTCCACAATCTCATACCCCGCCGCGTCCCAGGCAGTTTGCAGGTACGTATCCAGCATCTGCAGATAGCGGTCGCCCGGGTCGCAGACATAGTATACGCCGTCGTCAAAAAACACGTCCGCGTATGGGCCTTCCGCGTACCCGTTGGCGCGCCACTGCGCAGCCCTCGCGCGCGTATACATGTCGCACCCGCCCCAGTCGATCAGATTTATGGGCTTGTCGTCCGGGTAAACCGTCAGTGCGTCATAGTTGTTGCCCACATATACGTCGCGGATGAAGATATGTTCCGGGTGCCCGCGCGCATAGTCTACGATTCCGCGCGCCTTTTCCAGCGCCCCGGCGGAATCATAGCTGACCACCGTTCGGAAGATCTTGTACCCGCAAAACAGCGAAACTGCCGCAAGCGCGCCGCAGACGCAGCGCAGCGTGACCGCGCGCGCACCAAGGCCCCGCTTCCCGTCTGTTCCGGCAGGCTCCGCAGCGCGTCCGCCGCCATATGCGCATACGGCAAGCAGCAACAACGCGAGCATGGCGGGAAATGCAATGGTCATCAGCGTGCGCAGGTTGATCCTCCCCTGCCAGAGCAGAAAACCCGTCAGCGCCGCCGCGCCCAGCAGCATGCAGCAGCCGCCCGCAAGCGACAGCCAGTGCGAACGGCGGAGAACCGACACAGCTATAAGCCCGGCGGCCGCGCACAGCGTGATCACGCACAGGTACACCGCAATCGGATATTTCCCAAGGAATACCGCAAACGTCTCCGCGCCGCGCCGCACGCGTTCCGCTGCGGAAATGGCGTTGACGTGCGACCGCGCGCTTGCGGCGGACAGCGTTTCGGCATTGACGCGCGCGTCCATATAGAACCATGCGTCCACAAGGCCGTACAGCGCGTCGTCCCAACCCAGCGATTCGTACAGTTCCGGATTCTCGTAGTACGTGTCGTGCGGATAGTCCATAAACGCCGCGCGCGCATTTTCAAACTCGATAAATCCGGCCGGATTCTGGTTCGCGCGTCCCCAGCCGTTGACGCTCGCAAGCACGAGCACGGCCAACAGGGCGCACGCCGCGGTTACAGGTATGCTCCGGGCGGAAGGATGGCGCGCGGATCTCTGCGTCTCCGCCGGCATTTCGGATTTTGCGGCGGAGCGCAGCGGCTTTTCGGCTATATGGGCCTCCATCAGACGGATGGCAAGCGCGCCGAAATAAAAGCACGCGGCGCACAGTCCGGAGGATTGCCGGATGAGCAGGCTCAAAGCAAGCAGGGCCACGCCCGCGATCCGATAGAACCGCCGCCGCGCAGGCGGGTCGCTTTGCTGCAAAGCAAGGGCAAGCGCAACCGCTCCCATGCCCAGCAGGGTGGACGAGAGGGTAAACATCACCTGAGAAACCGCATAATAGCACGCGGCGCTGCAAATAAGCGCAAGCAGAACGAGCGGCATAAACAGCGGCGCCCCGTTTTGATGGCACAGCTTAAACGTACAGGCGGCCATCACCGCAACGCCGAGCAGCATGCAGGCCGTCTGCACGGCGTACCACCACGGCACAGCGGGGAGCAGCGCGTACAGACCGCTGACCACCGCGGCGGTCATGGGGTTGATAAACGGGTGTGAAAAAGAGGGCGCGCCGCTTCGATACCCGGCCAGCGCCCAGGCGATGTTCAGGTCGTCATTGTCATAAAACGTAATAACAGGCTGTAAGGTTGCCGCCAGCAGATACAGCGCGGCCGCAACGGCCGCGCCCAGCAGCCACCGGCCCGCTTCGCCTGCGTAAATTCGGTTCAACCATGCGTTTGCCCGTTTCATCCTCACGCCCCTCATGATGGAAGCGAGAACAGCGCGATGCCCGCAAGGATCGCGCCAAGCCCCAGCAGCTTGCGTTTGCCCGGGCGTTCGCCCATGAAGGCATACGCCAGAACGACGACAAACACGTGCGCGGCGGAATTCCAGATGGGCGCCCACGTCAGCGGCACCACGCGCAGCGCAACGACGTTTGTCAGCGTGGAGGCAAAAAAGATGGCGTACGCGCCGACGACCAGCGGGTTGAGATACTGCCGGTACCATTTTTCATACGGCTTGAGCGCGGCCTTTTTGAGCATGATCTGCGAAAGCGACGAGATCAGCACACCAACCAGAATGAGCGCCAGGTTCCAGTAAACGTTATTCCCCATCGCCCGTCACCACCAGATAGATGCCAAACGCGATCACCACAACACCCGCGATCATGTTCCACGTCACCGCCTCCCGAAAGATCGCCACGCCGAAAAGCATGCTCCAGAGCATACTCATGGCGCGGTTTGCGTAAGCCGTTGTCAGAGGCACGCGCTTTAAAAACTGCTGCCAGACCAGCGCGTATGCACCGATGATACACAGCGCGCCAAAATACAGCCCAATCCACGGCCAGGACAGCATCGCATGCTGCGCGGCAAGCTTCATGAGCACCGAACTGGCTGAGAACAGCAGCACGCTGAGCTGTAAGGCCGCGATCAGCTTCCAGTCGGTTCGTTTTTTAGCCGTGCTGCGTTCCTGCTCCACGCGCGCCGTTACGCCTCCCCGCCGCTTTTTTCCTGGAAATCCGGCAAGCGCCCCATATATACGCTGCGGACGACATATTGCGGCGATTTATTGATGCTGATGTAGATGCGGCCGACGTACTCGCCCACCAGCCCGAGCATGAGCATGAGCATGCCGCCGACAAACAGCACCACCGCCATCGTGGAAGAGTAGCCCGCGAGGATGTTTTCCGGGTTTATGACTTTGCGCAGCACCGTGACAAAGCCCCAGACAAACCCGGCAACCGCAGTAAAAAAACCCACCAGCGTGGCGATGCGCAGCGGCTTGACCGAAAACGCCGTAAACCCGTTCATCCACAGCGCGATCAGCTTTTTAAACGTATACGTCGTGCTGCCGGCGATGCGCGCGCGCTCCTCCATCTCCACGTTGACAATGCGGCTGGTCGTACGCAGCAACAGGCCGGTTAAATAGGGGTACGGGTTGGTGTAGTGCAAAATCTCGTCCACCACGTAGCGCCGGATGGCGATAAAATTGGAAAACTGCAGCTCGCGCGGCTTCTCGAGCATGATCTCGGTCATGCGGGCGTTGATGCGGCTGCCAAAGTTTTTAAACCAGCTCTGCTTCTTCTCCGGATATTGGGCAATGGCCACGTCGCATCCGTCCGCAATGGGCCTGAGCAGGTCCATGATGCGGTCCATCGGGCACTGGCCGTCGTCGTCGAGAACGACCATCACGTCGCCGCCGGACCGGGAAAGGCCCGCCATGACCGCGGGGATGCGCGTCATGTTCTTGGCCAGATCGACCGCGCATACGGCCGGATACCTGTCGCACAGGTCCATCAGCACGCCCCACACGCCGTCCGGCGAGCAGTCGTTGACGCAGATGATCTCATAGTCCGCAATGCCGTTTTTGTCCATCTCGGCCACAATTTCATCGACCACGGCGGTCACGGTCTTTTCACTGCCATAGCAGGGAATGACAAAGCTCAGTTTATAGTTGTTCATGCCTGTCTCCAGTTCCAGATATAGTATGGCGCCTCGTCGCCGGTATTGAACAGCAGGTCAAGCACCGATACGCCGTGCTCAAACGCGCCGTTATGCCGCTGCGGATAGGCCGGGTATCCGCCGTAATCCTTCCAGACAAGCTCGATACCGGCCCGCTCATAATCCCCAGCCTGAATATAATCCCTGGCCGCGGGGCCGCTGACGTACCGCGTCGCGCCCGCCGCTTGCAGCATGGAGAGCAGCTTTTCGTGCTTTGCGCCGTGGGTTGCAAAGTCGCGGCTGTCGGCAAATTTTGTGGAGATGCCGAGGTAATCCAGGCTGATGCGCTCGATGAGATACCGGTTCAGCTCAAAAAGATAGTCCCACCTGCGCGCAAGGTACACATGCTCGAGAAATGCCCGGTATTTTTCAAAGTACGGCGCGCGGCGGTAGCTTGCCAGGAGCATATCGTAATGCTTCTTCTGCCAGGACCTGTCCGTCATGCGCACGTCCAGAATCAGCCGGTGCTCGTCGGTCCCCACCGGGATGGTCAGCCATTTTACGCCGCCCTCGGTCACGATGCGGTTGCGGTTGCGCCAGTCGTTTTTGGTGTACTGCAAATCGTCGTGGAAAATGAACAGCTCCACGTCGTGAATGATATCAAAATACCCCTTCCACGGGATATAGTTGCTCTGCAGCACCGCGACGTTCATACCAGCGCCTCCCGGGCGGCATGCGCTTTCCGCCCATAAGAATTTATCCTATTATACATGATAAGGCGGATGTTTGCAATTTTGCGTTTCCATGCTATCATAATCGTTATGGAACGCGCTGCAAACTACCGAAAAATTGAGATCGATACACGGCATGTCGACGTGCTCGACGGAATCCGCGCGCTGTCGATCGGGTTGATTTTCTGGTTCCACCTCTGGCAGCAGAGTTGGCTGATGCCTTACTGGCATACGCCGCAGTGGCTCATATCGCTTGGGTTGCCAAGCGTCGTCAGCTTCGATTTTTTGCCCCGCAGCGGCTTTTTGTTTGTGGATATGATGCTGCTGATTTCCGCGTTCTGCCTGTTTCTTCCGCATGCCCGCGCCCTTTTTTGCGGCGAACCCGTACCCGCCGCAAAGCAGTTTTACAAAAAACGACTTGTCCGCATCGTGCCGCCGTATTACCTGAGCGTATTGCTGATCTTCTCTCTTGTCGCGCTGCCGTCCGGCGCGTATGCAAGCGGCCGGGAAATGCGCGTCGATTTGCTGTCCACGCTCACTTTTACACAGACCTTTGTACCGGGCGTTCTGCTTTCCACCAAGCTCAACGGCGTGCTTTGGACGGCTGCCATTGAGATGCAATTCTATCTGCTGTTCCCGCTGCTGGCAAGCTGCTTCCGCAAGCAGCCAGCGATCACCTATGTCGGTATGGTCGCCGTCTCGATGGCGTATCTGCACCTGTTTGCGCTTGGCGACCCGGACAAGCTGCGCGTGACGCTCAACCAGCTCCCAGGTTTTTTCGGCGTTTTTGCCAACGGCATGCTCGCTGCATACGGGTTCGTCTGGCTTTCCACGCGAACGGGCCGCAAAAAATGGATCGCCGCGCTGTCCACGGCGGTTGCCCTTTTTTGCCTGTATTGGATTTCATGCATGCAGAAGGTCGCGCCCGCCGTCAGCCCCGTGCAGATCTGGCAGGCTTCCAACCGCTATACGCTGTCTCTTGCGTTTGCGCTGCTGGTCTTTTCCTCCGCGCTTGCGGCGCGGTGGTTCCGTTTTTTACTGAGCAACCGCGTGATGGCGTTTTTTGCCGCCATATCCTATAACGTATACATCTGGCATCAATGGCTGGCCGTTCAGCTCAAGCAGTGGCGCATCCCCTATTGGGCGGGCGAACAGGCGCCCAACTTCACCGGCGACAAGGCCTGGCAATGGACGTACACGCTCGTTGTCATCGGCGCGACGCTTCTCACGGCCACGCTTTTAACCCATCTGTTTGAGCGCCCGGTTGCCCGCCGCCTGCTCGCGCTCAGGCGGCCTGCTCTCTTTGATAAGCGGACGGTACAAGAAGCTTCCGCTGCGATGGAAGAAAGGAACTCCGGCATGCACCACGAATTCATCCCCGAGGGCGTTTGCTCGAAAAAAATCACGTTCGACCTGACCGATGACGGCAAGCTTTCCAACGTTGCGTTTATCGGCGGCTGCGACGGTAATCTCAAAACCATCGGCAAGTTGGTTGAGGGCAAAGACGCCGAACAGATTGCGGCCATGCTCAAAGGCACCTCCTGCGACGGCGGCGACACCTCCTGCGCCGACCAGTTTGCGCGGGCGATTGAGGAGGCCGCCTCGCAAAAATAGCGGCGGACGGCCCAACGCTCAATGTCCTTTGCAATTCATACCCCATCACGGCCTTACGGCGGATGCGCGGGACTGCGTTGGAAAATAACGTTTTTGATTTTTATACATTTGGTCATTTGTTTGAAAACGGCATGCGCCGCCTTTCCATTTTTTGTTTGCTTCCAAATCTGTTTTTCGTTTCCAAAGTTGTTTCAATTCCGTAAACACGAACGTTCGTTTGCTAATTTTTGTGTCGATTCATGTTAGGTTTGAGCGCAAGGAGGTGTTGCTTCATGCGACCAAGCTGGAAACGAACAACGATTCTGCTCGTCTGCCTCTGCGCGGTGCTCCTGTTGCCCGCGCTCGCGTCGGCGGCCGGACAGAGCGGCACGATCACGGGCAACAAGGTCAATCTTCGGACCGGTCCGGGCACGCAGTACAGCCGCATCGCCTATCTATATAAAGGCGATCCGGTTGCCGTTACGGGCGGCAAGAACGGCTGGTATGCCGTCAGCAGCAACGGCGCGGAGGGCTATGTCCATTCCGACTACGTACAGGTGCGCGCGGCGGGCGGCTCCGGCAGCACGGCGGGTTCGCCGGACAGCAGCGTGATGAAGCGCGGCAGCACGGGCGGCAATGTCAGGCAGCTGCAGGGCAACCTGATTATGCTCGGCTATCTCAACAGCCGCGCAGACGGCTTCTTTGGCGGCGGAACCGAAGCGGCCGTAAAAAAATATCAGTCCCGCAACGGCCTGTCTGCCGACGGCGTCGCCGGCAAAGCGACCGTCAGCGCCGTGGGCGGCGAGGTGCTGCGCATCCTCAATACCGTGAATGCAGCAAAGAAACACCTTGGTCTTGCCTATGCTTACGGCGGCTCCAGCCCCTCGACCGGATTCGACTGCTCCGGTTTGACGCAGTATGCGTTTGCCAAAGCCGGCATGTCCATCCCGCGGGTCAGCTATGAGCAGGCGGCGGCGGGCATCTCCGTGCCGCGTTCGCAGCTACGCACAGGCGACCTGGTGGCGTTCAACAGCCCGGTCTCTCACGTGGGTATCTATGTCGGCAACGGCAAGTTCATCCACTCGCCGAAGCCCGGCGACGTGGTCAAGCTGACCAATTTATCCGCCATGAACCTCACGGCCATCCGCCGGTTTACCGGAAAGCTGGCGTCATAAGCCGGCGGCAGGCCGCAACAAACGTTGTTTTTGGCGGGCATGCTGCTCGCTCGCCCTCGCGCCCATGCGCTCCCGGGCGGCGAACCGCCAAAGGTGTGGGCGGCGGACGCGCCAGCCGCCGCTGCCCACGATTGATATTTTTTTCCGAAATATAAGAGCGTATTTCATTGAAGCTGCTTTGGTAATCCTGGCCGGACTGCGCCGCCCTGCGTGCATACCGCCGGTTCCGGCAGGCTCCCCCCATATCTTCGCCCGACCGCGTCTTCGGGGAACGCGTAAATCCACCGCAGCCTGTGAAGAAACCGCTCCCCTGCCGCATTGGTATATTTTTGCAAAGAACCATTTCCATAATAAGAAAATTCTGAAAACAATCCGCAAAGGCGGTCAGCTTTGCTTGTCAGCGCATATATATTTTGGTATCATACAAGCTGCCTGAAATGGGGGGCTTGACTTTAACGGCTAAGAAACGGAGCGTCAATGGCGGGTCGCGCACGGATGAAAAACAAAATAATGCGCGGTCATCTGGACTGGCCGATCCTCGTAGCGATTGCCCTGCTGTGCGCATTCGGTCTGGTTATGGTGTTTTCCGCCAGCTATTATTATGCGCAGAACACCGCGTCGGTAGGAAACGACGGTTACTATTATATCCGCAAGCAGGCCGTGTACCTGATCATCGGCTTCCCGATGATGATCCTGATCTCGCTGATGAACTACAAAAAGCTGGAGCAGTTCAAGGTTGTCGCCATACTCGTGTCCATTGCGCTGCTGGTCGCGGTGCTGATTTTTGGGCAGGAGACCAACGGCGCAAAGCGCTGGATCGTGATTGGCGGTCAAAGCGTCCAGCCGTCCGAGATCGCAAAATTCGGCATGATGCTTTACATGTGCTCGTTTATGAGCAAGAAGCATGCCGTTATGCGCAGCTTTTCCAAGGGCATGCTGCCGATGCTTCTGGTCATCGGCGTGATTTGCGGCCTGGTCATGCTCCAGCCCAACATGTCCATGGCCGTTATCATGGGCCTGATGGGCTATGCGTTGCTGTTCGTCGGCGGCTGCGACACCAAGCAGATGCTGTTGCTGGCCGTTGCGCTGGTGGCCATGTTCGGTTTGCTTGCCGTGATCGAGCCTTACCGCATGGCGCGTTTGACTTCGTTTACCAACCCGTGGGCGGATCCGCTTGGCGACGGATACCAGCTCATCCAGTCCTACTATGCGCTCGGGGCAGGCGGCCTGTTCGGCGTGGGACTCAACAACAGCAAGCAAAAGCTGCTGTACATGACCTACGGCGAGTCGGACTTTATCTTTGCCATCGTATGCGAGGAGCTGGGCCTCGTCGGCGGTCTTGCCGTAATCGCGGCCTACGGTTTCATCATCTACCGCGGCGTCCGCATTGCGCTGCGCTGCCGCGACCGCTTTGGCAGCCTGCTTGCCGCGGGCATCACGGTTGTTTTCGGCGTGCAGGTGTTTGTTAACATCGGCGTTTGCACGGGCCTGTTGCCTACGACCGGCCAGGCGCTTCCGTTCATCAGCGCAGGCGGATCGTCCATGATGATCTTCCTTGCCGCCATGGGCGTGCTGCTGAGCATATCGCGCACGACCAACACCTGAAGCCGCGTTTTTGCGGTGTGTGCGCGCCCATAATTCCGCCTCAGGGGGCGCTTTGGCGCAATGCGCCGAAATTTGCCGGAACATTCCGATGCGGGGACGCATACAATGCTATGTGCGTTGGAGGTGTTCTGTTGGCAAAGCTCATTGTTACGGGCGGAGTCCCGCTATCCGGCAGTTGCCGTGTTAGCGGGGCAAAAAATGCCGTACTGCCAATTCTGGCCGCATGCGTATTGACCAGGCGGCCGGTGCGGCTCAACGATTGCCCGCAGTTGACGGACGTCGACAACATGGCGGACATTTTACGTACGTTGGGGTGCAGGGTGGAGCGCTGCGGTACATCGCTCCAGGTAGACGCGCGCGATGCTTCCAGCTATGAGCTGCCGGAGCATTTAAGCAAGGAGCTGCGCTCGTCGATTTTTCTGCTTGGCCCGGTGCTCAGCCGGTTCGGGCACGCGGTGGTCACCTATCCCGGCGGATGCGAAATCGGCAACCGCCCCATCGACCTGCACCTGCGCGGCTTGCAGCAGCTTGGCGTGCAGATCCGCGAGGAGGGCGGCCGCATTCACTGCGACGGACGCAGGCTGACCGCAGCGGATATCCATCTGGACTATCCGAGCGTAGGCGCCACGGAAAACATCATGATGGCGGCCGTCGCGGCGCAGGGCGAGACGATCATCCGCAACGCGGCGCGCGAGCCGGAGATTGTTGACCTGCAGAATTTTTTAAACGCCGCGGGCTTTTATGTGCTCGGTGCAGGCACATCGACGGTGGTGGTCCAGGGCGGCTGCGCGCCGCGCGAGGTGGATTATACGGTTATGCCGGACCGCATCGTGGCGGGAACACTGCTGGTCGCGGGCGCAATTACCGGTGGAAGAATTACGGTGGAAAACGCGGTTGCCGACGATATGGCAGGCATCCTTGCCAAGCTGACGGAGTGTGGTTGCGGGCTGGAGATTCATCAAAGGACGATTTCGCTGGCTGCGTCCGAACGTGTGCGTGAGATCAAGCTGGTTGAGACGCTGCCGCATCCGGGTTTTCCAACCGATATGCAGGCGCAGATTTTTGCCCTGTGCACCGTATCGGACGGAACCAGCGTGATCGTTGAAAACGTGTTTGAAAACCGCTTCAAACACGCGCAGGAGCTGACGCGCATGGGCGCGAGCAGCACCGTCAAGGGCCGAACGGCGGTCATCCGCGGCGTGCCGCGGCTTCGTGGCGCGGCCGTAATGGCGCACGACCTGCGCGGCGGGGCGGCCATGGTGCTGGCCGGGCTCAACGCAGAGGGAGTGACCACTGTGGAAAACTGCAGGCATATTGACCGCGGTTACGAGCGGCTCGAGCATATGCTCGGCGCGCTGGGTGCGCGCATTACACGAGAGGAATCGACGTAACGGACGAAATATGGCACGAGGCGGACGCAAAAAAACGGCCGAGCCGTCATTATTCAAAAAAGGTGAGCCCAAGGATAAAAAATCCTTCTGGTCGCACTTTTTTGAACCTGTGCCCGAGGATGAGGACGAGGAGGAATTCTTCCTCAACGCGTTCGACGGCGGGCCGGATACTGCCGGCGCGCTTCCTTATGACGACGGCGCACCTCTTTATCCGGCCCATGTCACACAAGAAGACGCCGCCCGTTCGACGCGCCGGGATGCCATGCGCGTTGCCGCCGATGCTCCATATGCGGCGGCAGCAGGTTCCGAAGAATCCGGCGTATACCGGCATGAATCTGCTCCCCCCGTCATGCAGGGCGCATCCTATATTCCTTTGGGCACGCCATATGCCCCGGACAACCCCTATGCCCCGCCCGGCATGTCGCAGACGCCGGGCGCCCCCTATGTTCCGCTCGGCACGCCATATGCCCCGGACAACCCCTATGCCCCGCTCGGCACGCCGCAGACGCCGGGCGCCCCCTATGTTCCGCTCGGCACGCCATATACACCGGACAACCCCTATGTTCCGCCCGGCACGCCATATGCCCCGGACAACCCCTATGCCCCGCTCGGCACGCCATATGCCCCGGACAACCCCTATGTTCTGCCCGGCGCGCCATATGCACCGGACAACACCCCCTATGCTCCGCCCGGCACGCCGCAGGCGGCGGGAGAACCGTATATGCCGGTGCCGCCGTATGCGGGCGATTCCTCCGGATACGGCGGCGCTTTGCCCGAGGAAGAATCGGAGGATATCCACCTGTTCGATGAGGTGGAGGACGCCGATAACGTCCGTTCATCTGAGCGCGGGCAGACGACGCGTCTGTTCCGCACGGGAACGGGCGCAACCACGCGTATTCATATCAACGAAACCGAGGACGCCATCCGCATGGAGGAGGCGGCCAAAAGGTCGCGCGCCCGCGAAGCCAAGAAGCGGCACGAGGCGGCAATGGAGCGCCGGAATAAGCGTAAAAAGCGCAACACCATCCTGCGCAAGCTGTTTGCCAACGTGGCGTTTGTGCTGTTTTTTATCGTAGCGGTCATCGTTGCGCTATACTATGGCTTTCTGCTTTCTGATATCATCGTGCTTGGCAACGATACGTACTCGTCGGAGTACATCGTTCAGCTTTCCGGGCTCGAGCTCGGAAAGCACATGCTGTTTTGCGATCTGGACGGGGCGGCGGACAACGTCCGGCAGGACCCCTATCTGCAGGTTGAACAGGTCAACTATATTTTCCCGAGCCGTATCCGCATCATAGTCAGCGAACGCAAGGAGGTTGCGGGCATCATCGGCCTCGACTACAATGTGATCATCGACGACCAGGGCTACGTGCTCTCCATGAGCGGCGGAACGGATATTTCCTCCCTTCTGCAGGTCACCGGCGTGAGCACCACGGGGTTTCAACTCGGCCAGCAGCTTGGCGAGGGCAATGACCTCGGTACGGCCACGCTGGTACAGATTATTGAAAAGCTTGAGCAATTTCAGCTGATGGGCTCCGTAAAATCCATCGATATGACCACGCCGCTGGCCATTACTTTCACAGCCGGAAACGGCCTGAACGTACACCTTGGACAGGCCGCCGACCTCGACAATAAGCTGAACACGTTTGCACGGCTATACCCGCAGTTTGTTGCGCAGAACATCTATGAGGGCACGCTCTATCTTTCCGCCAAAGGCGGCGCAGTCTACTCGCCGCTGGGCGCCGCGGCGGCGGCGGCCGCAGAAGCGGGCGATGTGCAAGAGCCCGAGGATTTAACAACCGATCCCGATACAACTACGTTGCCTGAAGACGACGATCAGGGCTCCACATCCCCGGACGACGGGACGTCTACGCCAACGCCGGCAGAACTGCCCGCAACGCCAACGCCGTACAATCCGGGCGGCTCGTCCGACGAGTTCCATGGGTAAGGTCGCAAGCGTATTTGCCAAACCGCAGCCATCCGGCGCATCGCACAACATGAACGCCAAAATTGCCACGATGCTTTTGCTTTCCCTTGTAATTCCGTTTATGTAAGATGTAAGATGTTGCATTCTCTTTCCCTTCGGTGTTATAGGGGGACGCCGAAGGTATCTATTGTTGCAGGCATAGGGCTGCTATGTTCCATTCCAATACGTTCGAGTACGACGGCTTTGTTTCCCCTCAACGATTGGCCCCGCCGTTTACCGCGCGCCTCAGTCCAAATCCCCTTCCTCACCCAGAAACGCCACGGCCTTTCCAACGATGGGGAAGCTGCTTTCCGCACGCACGACCACGGGCGCATAGGCGGGGTTCTCAGCCATAAATACAATCTTGTCATCATTTTTATAGACGCGCCGCAGGGTGAGCCGCCCCTCCAGGATGACGGCGGCGATTTCATGGTTTTTGACGTCGTTTTGCGCGCGCACATAGATGGTGTCGCCATCCCGCACGCCGATTTTGCTCATGCTGTCCCCATGAAAACGCATGGTAAAATCACAGCGGACGTTGGCCGGAACGGCACAGTAGCCCTCGATATTCGCGGGATCGAACACATTGCTGCCGCGCACCGTCTCGACAATGCGGGGCCTTGCCGACGCGTCGGCCGGCGCAGGCAGCTCGGACGCCACCGGTTTGCCGGTCGGGTAGGCGCGCCGCGTTTCTTCATCCACCGCCAAAAAATCCACCGTTACTTCAAAGAAGCGGGAGAGTTTGAGCAACGTGGAACGCTTGACGTTTTCCGTCCCCTTTTCATAGAAGTTGACGATGGTCATATATGGAATGCCCGCGGCGCGCGAAAGCGAGGCCTTGTTGAGCCCGCGCTCCTCCATGAGCATATCCAGCTTATCCGTCATAGTCATAGCGATCGCCTCTCCTGTTTCCATTGTATGGGATTCGGCAAAATTTTACAAGCCATATTACCATCCGCCATAAGTATTTGAAAGAAACCGGCTTTTTTCTGAAAGATCTACGAAAACCCGCCCGCGCCTCTGGCGCAGCGAGTGAAATATGTGTATAATGTCCGTTGTTCGGACATGATCCGCCTCCGGCGGATCATACCATATCGCGGTACGGGATATGGTATAATGGGAACAACCTGAGAATTTGCTGTATTGGAAGGGGGATTCCGACATGGATTCAAACAAGAAACATGCGCTGGAACAGTTTGCGCTAAAAATCCGCATTGGCGCAATGGAACAGTTCAAGGCGCGCGGGTTCGGCCACGTGGGCGGCTCGCTGAGCATTGCGGACGCTCTGGCTGTGCTTTACGGTTCGCAGATGGACGTGGACCCCGCCGACCCGAACAAGGCCGACCGGGACAAGCTGGTTTGTTCCAAGGGGCACGCCGGTCCGGCGGTTTACGCCACGCTCGCGCTGAAAGGCTTTTTCCCATACGATGTGCTTCAGACGCTCAACCAGCCCGGGACGACGCTCCCCAGCCACTGTGACCGCAAGAAGACGCCCGGCATCGACATGACGACCGGTTCGCTGGGGCAGGGTGCTTCGCTTGCCTGCGGCATGGCGCTGGGCGATGCGCTCAAGGGGCGCAAAAACCGCGTTTTCCTGATCGTCGGCGACGGCGAAGCCGACGAGGGGCAGGTTTGGGAGGCGTGTATGTTCGCCTCCGCCAAGAAGCTTTCCAACCTGGTGTTGCTGCTCGACAGTAATCAAAAACAGCTGGACGGCCCCGTGAAGGAAATCCTCGATCCACTCGATTTTACAAAGAAATTTGAAGCGTTCGGCTTTGATACCCGGCGTATTGACGGAAACGATATCGAGGCGCTTTACGACGCGCTCGAGTACACGAAAAAAGGGGGCGACAAACCGTTTGCCCTTGTGCTCGACACCATCAAGGGCAAGGGCGTGGCCGAGGTTGAAACCGCTGCGGGCAACCACAGCATGACCGTCCCGACCGAAAAGTGGGATGCGTGGCAGCAGGGCCTGATCGCCCGGCTGGACGCCTGAAAGGGGAATTGCAATGAAGATTGTATATAACGGCGAAATGGACCCGCGCGCGTTCAAGGACGTGCTGGGCGCGACCATCCCCCGTCTGGCGGCGGAGGACGCCTGCGTCATCTATCTCGACGCAGACCTGATGAGCTGCATCGGCACAAAAAAATGGGCGGACGCAAACCCGGACCGCGGCGTCAACTGCGGCATTTCGGAGGCCAACATGATCGGCGTGGCGGCCGGGCTCGCAGCAAGCGGCTTCAAGCCCATCGTCCACACATTCGGTCCGTTTGCCTCGCGCCGCGTGTTCGATCAGGTGTTCCTTTCGGCGGGTTATGCGGGCAACGACATCACCGTCATCGGCTCCGACCCCGGCGTCTGCGCCGCGTTCAACGGCGGCACGCATATGCCGTTTGAGGATGTTGCGCTCTATCGTACGCTGCCGAACGCAACCGTGGTCGACGTCACCGATGCAAACATGCTTATCAGCGTACTCGAGCAGTGCAAGGACCGCCCCGGCGTAAAGTATATCCGCGTGGGCAGGAAGAACGCCGCGAAGGTCTTTGCCGACGGCGAGACCACGCCCATCGGCAGGGCTATCCCGCTGCGCGAGGGCGTCGACGCCGTTATCTTCGCCTCCGGCATCATGGTGCACGAGGCCATGCAGGCGGCGCAGGCCCTTGCAAAGGAGGGCGTCGACGCTGCGGTCGTCAACCTGTTCACCATTAAACCGCTCGATGAGGAAGCCGTCCGGCGTTACGCAAAGGCGACCGGACGGGTCGTCGTTGCCGAAAACCACAACAGGATCGGCGGACTTTACAGCGCGGTCTGCGAAACGCTTTCGCGCTGCAACTGCGCGTGCGTGGACTATGTCGCCGTCGAAGATGCATTCGGCGAGGTCGGTCCGCAGAACTATCTGCAGGAGCGTTTCGGCCTGACTGCAAAGCACATCGCAGAAAAGGTCAGGGGCTTGATGTAACGCCGCTGTCCATTGCAAAGCAACGGCCGGGCCACGCGGATTTCGTTTTCGCGTGGCCCTTTCCATTCTCGTTCGCCTATTCAAGCCGTTTTTCCGGTTATACAGAAAAAGGTCCGTGCCGCCTGGCGCAGCCCTGGGCAGGTGTGATTGTGCCGTCCGGCGGAACCGTTGTTTTTTGGTGGAATCGCCGTTTTCCCCCGTGCGCCGCACGCCCGGCAGGCGGACATGCGTGCCGCCTTTGCCCAGCATTTACAACGCGCCCTGCGAAGACTTTTTGACAGGACCGGCACATGGCCGGCGCAGGGCAGAGCCGGATGTTGGCACAGAACGGCCGAAGGGCGCGGCCCATTCTACTCCAGCGCCGGCAGGCCGAACAATGCCTGCATTTCACGATACAGATCGTTTTGCCGCCAGCCGTTGGAGGTGGAATGCGTGCCCGAGGCGTTGATGACGCAGTTGGGCAACGCCGCCTGCAGCCCGGCAAGCTGCGCCTTGTCAAGCTCGCAGCGGATGCACCAAAGCCGCTCAAGCTGCGTCATTTGCTTGAGCACTTCAACGCCGCCGATGGCGTTGGTGCTGCAGTTGAGATGCGTAAGCTTTTTAAGCGACAGCAGCGGGTTTAAATCGGTCAGATTGTTCTGGAATGTTTCGAGATACTCCAGTTCCGTACACGAGGCGACGGGCGAAATATCCGTAATGCCTTCCATTGCGATGATCAAAAACCGCAGCTTCGGCAGGTGACGCACGACAGAGATATCCGTGATACGCCGTTTATGGCCAATATCGAGCGCCACAAGATCAGTGCAGTACTTTAGCGGCGCAATGTCCTCCGTGGTCAGGTTGATCACGCCCTTTTTCAAATATTTCACCGTCTCGGTGCTGCGCTCGTTTCCGGTGGAAAAAGCCTGCGCGTCAGTGCGCACCTGCCAGCGGCCAATCGTGACGTACCAGACGAACTTAATGTCCGGAAATTGCCCGCACAGCGCCCCCATCTGCTCGTCCGTCAGGCCGCAGTCGCACATGTTGATTTTTTTCAATGCGGGCAGGTACTTCAGCTTTGCGGCAAACGCATCCACGTCGCCAATGGACTTCCCGCTCAGGTCAATTTCCGTATCCGCGCCGGAAACGGGCACGCCGGCAAGCTCGAAGTCCCACAGGAACGCAAGCTGCGGGTAGACGGCGGAAAGCTGCTCAATGTCGGCGAGGGAAACCGCAAGGCCCGTCAGGTTAACCGTCTCCGCATCCGGAAAAAAAGCCAGCGCCTCCAAAAGCGTTTCCGCGCGATAAGCCGGCGCTCCGGTCAGGTCCAGCGTTGCGGCCGCCAGGTCGACAAGCTTGCCGCAAACGTCGAGATTCGCGTCAAAACGGATGTTCGGATAGTCGGTTATCAGCTTAGAAAGCGTTTGTCCGTCCAACCCGGTATCGTGCAAATCCACGCCGGCGAGCGCCGGCAGGCAGGAAAGCGCACGGCCGAGTTCCTCTGCGGTCACGCCCGTGCCGGAAAGATCGAGTGTCGTCTCTGCGTTGGAAACCGATTTTCCGCCAATCTGTACGTTCCAGATAATCGCGCAGCCGGGCAGCTCCCTGCTCATGGCGAGCAGCGCGTCGTAACAGGCGCAGCCTGTCGCGTCCACATCGGCCAGATTGGGAAAATAGCGCAGCATTTGGATTTCCGCCGCATCGACGGCCGGCAGGACCAGCCGCGTGGAGTCGCTGTCAAACGTCGCATCGCCAATCGGCACGCTCCAAAGAATTTCGCAACCGGGCAGCGCGGCATGCAGCGCATCATACTGCCCGGCAGTCACGGGATTGTCGCGGATATCCAGCCGGACCAGCTGCGTGCTCTGCTGCAGCTCCTCCAGCTGCCCGGCGGAAAGGCCCCTTCCGCGCAGGTCGGCTTCCGTCGCGCTTTCTTTCACCAGTCCCCCGCCAAGGGCGGCAATGACGCTGCATCCGCACAGCAGGCAGAGACCGGCCAGACAAAGGCTGAGGAACAGCGCGCGCAGCTTGTTCTGAAATTGATTCATGGTTTCGGCTCCTTCCGGGTTCTTTCAGAGTTTTATATTCCGCCGCTTCAACCGGCGGCAAGCGTGCCTTTTAGGATCCGCTCCCATCGCGCTGATACAGCCGGTATGTCCACAGGTCGTCCTCATACGGCAGGTCGGCCGTATCGATCAGGACATAACGCGGACCCGGGGCATCCTCGCGGTTGCGCATAATCACAAATTCGGGCGCGCCCGCTTCAACAAGCCGCACCTGCTCGGCCGCGTTCTCCGGGAGCATGACGTTGTTGGAGCTGAAAAAGCGATTGGACGGAATCACATCCGCGGCCAGGTAGAACCCGCTGTCCGGGAACGCCCGGCAGAGAAGCGTAATCGCGTCCCCGCTGCGGCTTTGCTCCATCGCGGCGGCAAATTGTCCCTGCGGCGTGTTCTCCTTCGGGACGCCAAGCAGATAGACGTTACCGCTGACAAGCAGCGATATCCCCACGCCCAGCACACTCAGGCACGCTGGCAAAGCGCGCGGCCAACGCCGGCCGACCAGCTTTGGCGCAACGCACGCGTTCCAAAGCTCAACCAGCGGCACGCAGCCGAGCGGCGCAAAAGCGGCAAGCGTCAGGCCATAATAGCGGTAGTTCTGCCCGCCCATATATAATCCGCAGGGCAGCAGCAAGAACATGCCCCAGACGGCGATTTTCCCCATACGCGTCAATTTGCCCGCTTTGGCAAACGTGAAGTAGAGCAGTCCGCCGGCTATCAGCAGCGCATACTGAAAATTGCGCAGCAGCGTGGCGAGCGTGCCTTTTACAATGGCGAGCAGCATGTTCAGCAAAACGGGCGCTTCGAGCGTGGAGTACCCAAAGACGTTCGTATAGAAGTAATAGTGCCAGAATTCCGGCAGCGCATCGTTTACGGCAAAATAGATCATCCACGGCACGCCCGTAAGCAGCATCGCGCAACCAAACACCGCGCAGCAGACAAGTCCATGCGAGACGGAGTGCCGCAGGCATTGCCAGAAAAGCAGCACGGCCATCCACGCCGCATAAAACGCCAGCAGCGTGAATTTGGAAAACAGCAGCAGCCCCGCCAGCAGGCCGTTGGCAAACACCATTTTAAGCGGCGCCGGCGCGTCCATCCGGTCATAGCGCAGCATGCTGTAAAGCCCGTATGCAAACACCGGCAGACAGAATTCCTCCAGGCTGCCGCCGTGGGAAAAGCTCATGGACGAAAGAATCAGCGTGCCGAGCACAGGCAGCGCAACCAATGCGTTCCGGCCGCTGTACAGCGATATGATGCGGTGCGAAAGGTATAAAAACGCGCCGAAAGAGAGCGCCTCCAGGACGTATACGCCAAAAAATGACCGGGACGAGATCAGTGAACCCAGCCCATAGAGCAGGTAAACCACCGGCCCCTTTTGATCGTACAGGTCGAGATACGGCACGTAGCCGCGCATTAGCCCCTTCCCGATGGTAAAGTAAATGTTGGTGTCCACCCAGTCGTTGAGCGGGTACAGCGGCGAGGATTTTGTGCAGACAAAAAGCAACGCTGCGGCAATCAGCACGCAGTATGGATAAAGAAGCCTTGGGGTTGTCTGCTTCTGCATGGGTACGCTCCACTTTATTTTGAACTCCGGCGGCGCGGCGGCAAGCCGAAACATATTGATAATAGTATAAAGGAATCACAAGCGTTTGACAACAATGTGACAATGCCGGGGGTTTTGTTGCCAATATCGAAAGGAATATGGCATAATACATTCGTAGAAATAGAAACATAAGACAAAAGAGAGGTACTATGAAACGAACGATTCGCCTGCTGATCATCTGCCTGCTGCTATTATTCATACCGCTTTCCTCATTTTCCAGGGCGGAAACAGGCCTGGGCTTAGTGCCCGCCGAACAGACGGATACGATTACGTCAAGCTGTACGCTTACGCTGCCCGAAGGGCTTGCCGAAAAGGCCTACCGCATTACGGACAGCCTTGTGGAAACCTATCTGATCATGCCGGGCGGCGGCGAATTCACGGCGGAGTTCCCCGAGGCGGCGCAGGGGGTCTATCTCGAATGGTACGACCTGCCGGAGGGGTATGTGTTCGAGCAGCTCGACGCTTCGGGCAATGTCATTTCCACCGATGAAATGCAGCCCTATTTCAACTGCTATTATCCCCTGAATGAAAGTACGCGTAAGATTCGCGTTGCGTTCGACAGGGAGGTCGCTCTCTCCGGCGTGTGGATTTATGCCGCGTCGGCGGAGCTGCCGCAGACGGTGCAGCAATGGCGGTCCGCGCCGGAAACGGCGGACGTCATGATCATCTCCGCAACGGCGGAAACGCTTTTGAGCGAGTTTTGCACGGTGATTGCGGACTATACCATCGCCCATGAGATCCCGACGTCCATCGTTATCATGGCCGACGGCACGCGTACCGCCGAAAGCGAATGCCTGGCGTGGCTTTGGGATATCGGCGTCCGCACACATCCGCGTTTTGGCGGCTTCCAGTCCGATAACAACGAGATTTATAAGATGACCGCGGCCATGTGGCGCAAAAATACCACGTCAAAATTTATCAACGCTGCGGTGGAAGCCTGCGCGCCCAAGGTGTTGGTCTCCCATATCGATAACGAGTCCGCCCCGCTGGGCGCCGCGCAATTCACCGCCGAATATGTGCGCAAGGCCGCGGAAAAGTACGACGTTCCCAAGCTTTACATGGCGTCGCCGGCGGGCTCGACCGTATTGCCCACCGATGAGCCGATCATTGCCGCCGGCGGGCTGAGCGCGGCGGATGTGGCAAAAAGGGCGTACGCCATCTGCGTGTCGCAGCACCAGTTCCAGAGCGAAGTTTCTCCAAACGCTTCGTTTGCGCTGGCGGAAACCCTGGTTGGCGAGGATGCCGCAAACAATAACTTTCTGGAAAACATCGATCTGAGCATCCTCAGCAACTACGTAGACCCAACGCCTACGCCGGAGCCCACTGCGGAACCCACGCCGAAACCCACGCCGAAACCCACCGCCGCTGTGCAGCAAACGCCCGAAATGCAGGCGGACGGTAAACAGAAGTTTTCGCTGCCGCTCGCGGCGCTGTTCCGTCTTATTCCCATACTGGGCGGCGGGATTGTGCTGACCATTCTGGTGTTGCTGTTTACCTATGACGCGATCCTGAAAAAATACCGCAAACGCCGCCGCAGGCGCAGGGGGAAGCGCGTCGCGCTGTGGGTTGGGCTTGCGCCGTTGCTCGTTTCTCTCGTGGTCTCGGGTGTGATCTGCCTTCTCAACCTGGAAAAAACGGAGGCGCCCGTGCCGGTGGGCGGCGGGATGCCCGTACAGGAGACGCCCGCTCCGGAGGAGCCTCAGCCCGCGGAATCGCCCGATTCCAGCGCGGAGGCTGCCGAAACGGCCGATGATGCAGCCGGGGACGCCGCTGTAGAGCCGGAATTGGGGACCGTCGCGCCCGCAGCGGCCGGAGCCCAAAGCGCCGGCCTGGTCGGCGGCGGCGAAGCGGAGCAATATTTCCGCCGCGCAGACGACCCTGAAGAGTATATTTTGGTGGATACGGAAAACGGGCACTGGGAATACCGTACCGACGAGCTGTCTGTTCTCATCGACCGGCATGAAGCGGAAGGGCCCGTGGTCTATTTTGTGGCGCACATCCGCATGCGCAACCTCGACACGTTCCGCACGGCGCAGTATGCCGCCAAACGCGATGGCGAGGGGCTTGGCAAGCCTTGGATCATTTCCCGCCGCAATAAGGCGGTGCTGCTGATTACCGGCGACAATCTGGTGCATATGGACACGGAATACAAGGGTATTCTCATTCGCGACGGCAAGGTATTTCAGGATGATTACAGCCATGCAACGGACACGATGGCCATGTATCCCGACCTGTCGATGCGCATCTTCACGCGCCGTACCACCACCGCCGACGAGCTGCTGCAGGATGGCGTGCGGCAGGCGTTCAGTTTCGGGCCGACGCTCATTCGCGACGGCTCAGTCTGCGAAAATCTCGACGTAGGCCGCCTGAAGACCATCAACCCCCGCACCGGCATCGGCATGGTGGAACCCGGGCATTTCGTCGCAATCATAGTCGACGGCAGGCAGTCGGATTACAGCATCGGCATGCTGTTAAGCGAATTTGCCCAGCTGTTTGCCGCGGAAGGCTGCAGGCAGGCATATAATCTTGACGGCGGCGTTTCAACCTGCATGGTGTTTATGGGCGAGCAGCTCAATCATCATGGCAAGCGCAAAAAGAACAATCAGGCGGACGATACCTACCAGCGCCGCATTCCGGACGCATTGATCTGGGGCTATTCCGAACAGGTGCCGGCAGAGGACGACCCGATCTACAATACCGGCGAACTCAACTGATCTCCGGTTGCGGTACGGCCGTGTTTTCTCCGCTTGTACAGGGCCGTGCGTACCGTCGGGCGCACATTGTTTAATTCCGCCAAACGGGCCTGCTGCACGCCGCTTGTATAAACCGCAAAGGGCCACGATGGCGGGGCTGTCCGGAATCGAACGACAAAACCGGGCAGCCCCATTTTGTGTGTCAAAATGCGCTGAGTCTCTTGCTTCAGGCGGCGGCAAGCCCGGCCGACCGTCGGCGTTGCGCCTGCTTCCCCGGCCTTGCTTTTGTAACCATGCGCTGACTGATTTTTTTCTCCGGAAATTGTTATACTAGTTGAAAAAAGAGGAGAACCGATTATGAAAATCAGCGCCAGAAACCAATTGAAGGGAACCATCATCGATATTCAGGAAGGTGCGGTCAACGGGATTGTCAAAATCGACATTGGCGGCGGCAATGTCATGCGCGCCACCATCTCCATCAGCGCCATCAGAGAACTGGGGCTTGCGGTCGATAAGCCGGCCTATGCCGTTGTAAAAGCGACCTCCGTTATGGTGGGCATTGACGAATAGGACCGTTCCCGCACGCCAAAATGGCCCGGGCCGCCGGATCGCGCCTAACCCTTTCGACAGGATCGCTGCAACTGGTTATTATGCGGTTTCAAGTATCGGGTAATCGCATTGTTTGCCGGGCCATGCCGTCCGTGAGGGGTCGCTACAGCGGGATTGTCCCGTCAATCCCCCACAAACAGCGCAGAGGCGTCCACGGAGTCCGCCAAAAACGGCGGCATGCAATTCAAGGTATCCTGAAATCTCGCTGTATAAAAACACCCATTCGCAAAAACGGGAACAGTCGCGTACGAGATCTGACGGCCGCCCTGCCGCTCAAAGGCCGATCAATCGCCCTGATTCTTTGTTCGTTGGGGCGACCAGAGCCACTTTCTTACCAGAGATTCACATCGCCGTATACATGCGAATAAACACTTTCCGCATCGTTCCCATATTGTGTACTATGAATATTTTGTATTTGGCATCCGCAATAGCGGAGACAATTTCATGCGATATGACGGATGATGAACTGGCAATTGCTTCCGCGCTGGTCACGTCCATTGGCGATCAGCTTGCGCTCATCGCGGCCTGCCGCGCGACTTCTCCAGCCGCGGAAAATTGATTTCCGCTGTTTTGGGATTGCGCGCTCGTCCGCGTTTCATCGGCGCGCTTCCTTTTGCCTGAATGGCGATGCCTGGAAAAATATATTCTCCGGTTGGCTGCCCTTCGATTACTCTAAAAAATACCGTGGTTCCTCTATTTTGAAACAATTGTTCCATATAACGGACACTTTAGGCCAAAATGCTGGCATTGCCTCTTTTGACAATTTTTCTTATTGTCGTAATATGAAGAGGAGGGTTATTGTTCATGTCGCTCAAAACAAATCTTTCTATGAATCTCAAGCGCCTCAGGGCTTTTCACAAACAGTCCCTTTCGGAATTCTCCGTTTCCGCCGGTATCGGCAAGTCGTCGCTTCAAAGTCTTGAAAAGGGCAAGGGCAATCCCCGCCTCGATACGATCTCCACCATGGAGACAAGCCTTCATCTTAAGGAAGGCGCCCTGCTTTCCTCCCCGCCGGATACGCCGCTTCCGCCCCTCGACGCGTCCCACGTGCTGCTTTCCTGCGTCCCGGCGCTTCGCGATCTTCCGCCCGAAAGGCGTCCTGAAGCCTATCTCCTGCTTGACGGGGTTGCCAAACTCTTTGATAAGGAGCCGGGTCAGCAGCAATGAACGATCAGATTACGCAGTTACTGTTTAACGTCGGCTTCTGCGCCGCATATACCGGCTTTCCCTATCTCTCGTATGCCATCGCGCTCGCAGCGTCCGACGAGACATGCCTGCGCAGACTTACAAAGCGCCTCTATCCGGAGGTGGCCCAACATTTCGGCGTTTCCGTTTCGGCCGCCGAACAGGCCATGCGCTTTCTGCTGCGCTGCTTTTGGGACAGCGGAAACGTTCCGTTGCTCGAACAGCGCATCTGCTATCCTTTTAATTTCCGGCCATATACCGGCGAGTTCATCGGCATTCTCGCCGTCTATTTTCGCACCCTGGCATGAGATCGCCTTGCTCATAGGCGTCCGCTTTGCGCGCCCGGCGGTTCCACGGCCGGGGCCGTTCCTGTTTTCTCATGCCCGTACACACGGTTTGCGCAGAAACGAACCGGCCGGCAATGTTTTGCAAAACGGTTTTGGAGGAATGCGTCCCCCATCCCCGGCCATGCCGGCAAATCCGGTACGCCGCGCGGCCCGGCATCTGAACGACCCCGGCGAAGGTAAACTGCAGCCGCTTTGTAAAAGGCGGTTCCGTCCTGCGCGCCCGGCGCTACGCCGACTGATGATGACACAGCGATCCGCCAAAATGGGCTGTATTCGGCGGTCCGGATTACATGGTTCAGGCTATGGCCGCCCGATGCGCAGCCCAGCCTGCTCGATGGCGTTGACGATGGGAATGTAGCCCGTGCAGCGGCACAGGTTGCCCGCGACCGCCCGGCGGATTTCCTCGCGCGTGGGATGCGGGTTTTTGAGCAAAAGGGCATATGCGCTCATAATAAAGCCCGGCGTGCAGAAGCCGCACTGCACCGCGTCGCCTTCCACAAAACAGTCCTGCAAAATATGCCCGATCTGCGTCTGGCTCATGCCTTCGATGGTCATGATATCCGCGCCCTGCATCTGGCCCGCGATGACCAGACAGCTCGTCACGGCCTCGCCGTTGATGACGACCGTGCACGCGCCGCACTCGCCAACGCCGCAGCCCTCCTTGGTTCCGGTCAGGCCAAGGTCATTGCGCAGCACGTCGACCATGCGCTTGTTCGGTTCGGTCAATACGGCGCAGGGCTTTCCGTTAAGCGTAAACGAGAGTTCGATCTTACGCATGGACGACACCTCCCAGCAGATTGGTTAAAATACGCTCGCACAGCCGCCTGCAGACGGGCTGCTTATAGGTCGTCGAAGGCCGGATCCCGGCGATCTCGGGGATTTTATCGGACAGCTTTTCGGCAACCAGCGCAATATCCGCCCGTTCCGGCTTCCTGCCGAGCAGCAGCGCGTTAACGTCCGGGAAAACCAGCGGCTTGGGGAACGTCGCCCCCATCGTCATGACAAACCGCGTGACCACGCCGCGCTCGTCGGTTGCAAGCACAGTGGCGATGGTCATGCGCGAAATTGAGAGCGCCTTACGCCTCCCGATCTTGGTAAAATCGGTCGTTACCCGTTCCGGCAGCTTGTTAAAGACGATCTGCGTGAGAATGTCCCGGTCGGAAAGCGTCGTGCGGTAGGGCCTCTCGATGAGTTCCTCCAGCGTCAGCACGCGTTCTTCGCCAAGCCGGTTGACGACGACCCGCGCGCCGAGCACGGCCAACGCGGCCAGCGAGTCCGCCGCGGGGGAGGCGTTGGCAAGATTGCCGCCGATGGTCGCATGGTTGCGGATTTGCAGCGATCCGACGGTCTCGCACGCGTCGGAAAGCACCGGCGCATACCGCCTGACAAGCGGGGATTGCGCAATCTGCGCATGCGTAACACCCGCGCCGATCATAAGCTCGCCGCCGCACTCCCCGATAGAGCACAGCTCCGGCAGCCCAAAAATATCGACCACGGTGTGGCCGCTGTAGCGGCCGCCTTCGCGCGCGTTGACCAGCACGTCCGTGCCGCCGGCCAGCAGCAGCGTTTTTCCCGGCGTATCCCTGAGCGCGTCGATCGCCGCCTGCAGGCTGCCCGCCTTGATATAGTCGAAAAATTCCATCTTAGCGTCCCTCCCCGGTTGCGTTGGCCGCATGGAACACGCGGTCGAGATCGGCTGGAAGCTCCCGGATCAACCCGGCCTTTCCCAGCGCGTGGTTGACCGCGCAGAGGAGCGCCGCCGCGCCCGGCTCCGTAGCGGGCTCGCCCATCGAGCGGCCGCCAAACGCGGAGCGCGGGTCGGGATGCTCGTCAAGGATGGGCAGGTTGTCGTCCGGCACGTCCAGCGCGGTTGGCACAAGATAATTTTCAAAATTGAGGTTTTTGAGCGCGGACGTCTTCGTGTTGTGACCGAGGTCCTCGATCAGACCCATGCCCTGCGCCATTGCCAGGCCGCCGTAAATCTGCCCCTTGACCATCGTGGGATTCATTGCGCGGCCCATATCGTGGCAGCCGACCATGCGGATGACCGTAACCGCGCCGGTATCGAGATCAACCTCGACCTCCGCGGCGTGGCACGAATAGGTATAGGTGTAAAACGGCTCGCCAAAGTTTCCGTCCCAGTCGAGCGCAGGGACTACGTAGGTTCCCGTTGCCATTGGCGTAAGGTTGGCCTTGAAACAGGCGCGGACCGCTTCGTCAAACGAGATATCCCCATCGGTAAACCGCACCCGGTCGTTTTCAAAAACGATGTCGTCTACGGGCTTGCCGCAGGCCCTGCGCACGCCTTCGGCAAGAATCCCCTGCACGCGCTTGCACGCGTCCCGAATGGCGCCGCCGCCAAGCAGCGTCCCGCGCGAGGCGATGCATGCGCCCGTCATGGGGGAGCGCGAGGTGTCCGTCTCGCCGAGCGTGATGCGTGAGAACCGCACGCCCATCCCTTCTGCGGCCATCATGGCCTGGCAGGTGCGCAGGCCCTGTCCAAGCTCGGTCAGGCCGATATTGACATGTACGCTGCCGTCTTCCAGCACCTCGACAACCGCGCGGCTGACGTCATGCCCGTTTCCGTCGGCGCCGATGCTTGCACCGCGCATGCTGCACGCAATGCCAACGCCGCGACGAATTCTGCGGCCATCCCGGTTTTCCTCGCTGTACTGCGCCCACTTGCGGTCAAAGTCCAGCTCCGCGGCCGCCTTCTCCATCACGGAACGGATGCTGACCTCATGGAAGTCAAGCTTATGTCCGCATGGGCTGACGTCGCCCGTTTCCAGCAGATTTTTGCGGCGCAGCTGCGCAGGCGACACGTTCAGCCTTTCGGCCATTTCGTCCATCGCGCTTTCAAGCGCAAAAATCGCCTGCGGCGTACCGAAGCCGCGCATCGAGCCGGTATGGACGTTGTTGGTCAGCACGCTGGTCGCGCTGTAATCCACATGGTCCAGCCGATAGGGGCCGGGGCCGAGCGTCGCGGCTTTATACATGACCGGCGGCGACATATTGATGTATGCGCCCGCGTCGCTGACCGCGGCGACCTGCAGGGCGGTCAGCGTCCCGTCCCGCCTTGCCCCCAGCCGCACGTCAAACTCAAACGGATGCCGCTTATAGCTCTCCAGTATCGACTCCTCCCGCGTAAGCGTATACTGCGCGGGCCGGCCGGTCCTGAGCGCAATCAGCCCCGCGCGCACGGCGAGGGATTCAACGGATTCGATCTTCCCGCCGAACGAGCCGCCGATGACACTGGGCTTGACAATCACCTGCGCCATGGGCAAATTGAGCATACGCGCCACCGAAACACGCAGGTTGTAGGGCGCCTGCGAGGAGCCGTAGACCGTCAACTCCGGCCGGATGGGGCTGGGCGCGACGGTTACGGACTCCGGCTCGATATAGGCGTGCTCGACAAAGCCGGTTTCGTAATGCGATTCCACTATAACGTCGGAGGCGGCAAAGCCTTCCTCAACCCTGCCTTTTATAACGTGGACGTTGCCGCAGACGTTGTTTGGATAGTCCGGGTTGATGACCTGATCGCTCTGCATTGCCGCCCTTGGCGTGGCAAGGATGGGCAGTTCTTCATATTCGGCGGTCACAAGCTTTGCCGCCGCGTTTGCCTGCTCCTGCGTTTCGGCTGCTACAACGGCGATGACGTCGCCGAGAAAGCGTGTTTTGTCGCATACGAGCGCATATTGGTCAACAAAAATTTCACCAAACATCTTTTCGCCCGGGATGTCCTGCCCCGTTATCACGCACGCCACGCCCGGCGCGCGCTCGGCAGCCGAGGTGTCGACGGACAGAAGCCTGGCGTGCGGATGCTTTGCATGCACGCCCTTACAGTACAACAGGTCCGGCAGGCGGATATCCGCGCCGAATACCGCGCGCCCGGTAACTTTTGCGCGCGCATCGATTCGTTCAACCGACGTGCCAACGGTTTGCATGTTCACTTGCTGCGTCCCTCCCCGATCAGTTCCTATATCAAAAGACATGTGCGTTTTTACAAATCCATTGTAACTAATTTCATGAAGGTTGTCCATATCAAAAAGCTGGATTCTGAAAAAACTTTTTTTGCTTAAATTTTAGTTAAAACATCGATTCCCACTGATGCTTTGCCATCTTGCATTCGGGTGCGCGATGTGCTAGAATACAATTATAAATTTGGATTGAAAACAATCATTTTCTTTTTTTCGCGTAACCGATTACAAATACATTTCAGGAGGGAACCACTCATGCAGCTGTTGCTCAAAAATGCCAAACTGCGGAACAACGAAGAACTTGTCGACATCGCCGTAGACAACGGGCGCATTGCGCAAATCGGGCCGTCGCTTTCCCTGGAAGCCGAAACCGTGCTCGACGCAAAGGGCGCGCTTGTCACGCCGTCGTTCATCGATCCGCACATCCATCTGGACAAGGTGAACATCTTTGACGTTGTGCGCAAGAACGAATCCGGCACGCTCAGGGAGGCCATCGAGATTATCTGGGATAAGAAAAAGACCTATACCACGGAGGACATTCTGACCCGTTCCGAGGACGTGCTGCTCAAAGCGCTCAAAAACGGCACGCTCCACATGCGTTCGCACGTGGACGTGGACACCATCGGCGGGCTGAAACCGCTCGGGGGCGTTGTCGCGCTGCGCGAAAAGTACCGTCATGTGATGGATATCCAGATCGTCGCGTTCCCGCAGGAGGGCATCGTAAAGGACCCCGGCTGTGACCGGCTCATGTGGGAGGCGATGGAGCACGGCGCGGACGTGGTCGGCGGCATGCCCGCCAACGAGATTCGCCCGGACGATTCGCGCGCGCACGTCAAGCTTTGCTTTGATATTGCCGAAAAATATAACGCGGACATCGATATGCACGTTGACGAGACGGACGACCCGTTCTACCGCACGCTGGAGATGATTGCCGACGAGGCGCTGCGCCGCGGCTACATCGGCCGTGTGACGGCGGGGCATACCTGCGCGCTGGCGGCCTACGACGACCATTACGCGGCCTATGTCATCGACAAGGTCGCGCGGGCGGGCATCCATATCATCACCAACCCCGTTACCAACCTCATGCTCCAGGGCCGGCTGGACAAGCAGCCCATCCGCCGCGGCATTACGCGTGTCAAGGAGCTGCTCGAGGCGGGCGTGACCGTCAGCTTCGGCCAGGACTGCGTCAAGGATACGTTCTATCCCTACGGCAGCGCAGACATGCTTCAGGTCGCCAATGTGACCGCGCACGCCGCACAGATGAGCCTGCCGCCTGAAATCGAGAAGGTGTACGACATGATTACCACCGACGCGGCCGGAATTCTCAAGCTGGACGATTACGGCCTTGCCGTTGGCAGGAAAGCCGATCTGGTCGTCGTCAACGCACAGGATGCGCGCGACGCAATCCGACTCACGCCGGAGCGCCTGTTCGTCATCCGCGAGGGGAAGGTGGTGGCCAGAACCGCCGTCAGCACGGAACTTGCCATCTAGCTGTGCAAAAGAGCCGACCAACCGGCAAATGGAATTGCGTGGACAAAATGAGACGGCCGCAAGCGGCCGTCTCATTGCTCTGTGCCGGGTTCTGCGCGTCAGCTGAGCAGCTTGTCAAGCGCGGCGAGCTTCAGACTGGTCATAAAGACCCTGAGCGCCTGTTCCAGTTCGGATAGCGGCGGATAGCTCGGCGCAATGCGGATGTTGCTGTCCACCGGGTCCGCGCCGCCGGGATAGGTCGCGCCCGCGCCGGTCATGGTTACGCCCGCGGCCTTGCAGTAGGCAAGCGCGGCCCCGGCCGTGCCGGGCATGGCGTTGAGGCTGACGAAATAGCCGCCCCTGGGCCTGTTCCATTCCGCGATGCCGAGCGGCGCAATCTCGCGTTCCAATGCGGCGAGCACCGCGTCAAACTTGGGCTTGAGCATGGCCGCATGCCTTTGCATATGCATAAGCGTACCCGCACGGTCCTTGAGGAAGCGCACATGCATGAGCTGATTGATCTTGTCGTAACCGATGGTTTGGTAGCTCATGAGCTTGAGCACGTATTTAAGGTTGTCCTCGCTCGTAGCCATGCACGAAACGCCCGCGCCCGCAAAGGTCACCTTGCTGGTGGAAGCAAACTCGTATACCAGGTCGGGATTGCCCGCCTCCCGGCAGATGGCCAGAATATCGGGGAACGGCTCGTCCGCGCCGTCAAACGTATGGATGCAATAGGCGTTGTCCCACATCAGCGCAAAGTCGGGCGCGGCGGGACGCATGGCAGCGATGCGGCGGCAGGCGGTCTCGCCGTACACATAGCCGTCCGGATTGGAAAACTTCGGCACGCACCACATCCCCTTGACCGCCGGGTCCTTGATCTGCGCCTCCACCACATCCATATCCGGGCCGTCGGCGGTGAGCGGAATCGGTATGAGCTCCATGCCAAACGACAGCGAAAGGTTGAAGTGCCTGTCATAGCCGGGGTACGGGCAGAGGAATTTCACAGTCCCCTCCTGCGACCACGGACGCGCGGAATGCATCAGGCCGTGCGTATAGGCCCTGGCAATCAGATCGTACATCAGATTCAGGCTGGCGTTTCCGCCGATCATCACCTCTTCGGGCCGGCAGCAAAGAAGCTCGGCAAACAGCTTCCGGCAGCTTGGCAGACCCGCCAGCTCGCCATAATTACGCACGTCCGCGCCGTCGCAGATGAAGTTTCCGTCGTCGAGCGTATGGAGCATCGCGTCGGACAGGGCGACCTGCCCGGCTTCCGGCTTGCCGCGCGCAAGGTTAAGCGCCAGGTTCAGGTCCTTGAGCGCTTCATAATCCGCCTTGACGCGCGCGTATTCGGCGCGAAGCTGTTCGGGATTCATCTGTGTATACCGCATCTGCTTACTTCTCCTTGTTCAATCGTCTTTTCATGGTCTTTTCAACCGCGTTGAGAATGTTTTCATACCCCGTACAGCGGCACAGATGCCCGGAAAGCTGCTTTCTCAGCTCCTCGCGCGTATATTCCCTGCCGGATTCGAGGAGTTCGACCGCCGTCATGATGAAGCCCGGCGTGCAGAAGCCGCATTGCACCGCCGCTTCGTCGACAAACGCCCGCTGGATATCGGAGAGCTCGCCGTTGGGGCCAAGCAGGCTTTCGAGCGTGCGGATATGCCTGCCATCGGCCCAGACGGCAAGATAGATGCACGAGTTGAAGCACTCCCCGTCGATGAGCACATTGCATGCGCCGCACTCGCCCACCTCACAGCCTTTTTTTACGGAGGTCAGGCGGTAATCATTGCGGAGCATATCGGTCAAGGACGCGCGCACGTCCACATAGGTCTCCACATCTTTTCCGTTGACGTTGCATTTGACCAGCTGTTTTTGCATTACAATGCACCTCCTGCGCGTTTGATGGCCTCGGTCAGACCCCTGCGGGCCAGCTCGCCGATGATTTGCAAACGGAATTCCTTGGTTGCCCGCCAGCTTGTGCGCGGGTTCACGTCCTCGAGCACGGCCTTGCCAAACAGCGCGACGGTCTCTTTCGACGCAGGCTTGCCCTTGACGGCGGCCTCCGCCGTAACCGCGCGCAGCGGAACCGGTCCGGCAACGCCATAGCCGACGCGCGCGCGTTCAATGGTCTTTTTGTCCTTGCCGAGCACCACGTTGACCGAACAGCCGATGGTGGCGATATCCATGGCATTGCGCATGGCGTACTTGATGTAGTACCCATAGCAGTTGACATAGCTCTCCTTTTTGATAAGAATGGCGGTCAACAGCTCGTCATTTTCGAGCGCCACCCTGCCGGGTCCGATATAGAACTCCCGGTCGGGGACGCGGCGCACGCCGTTGGCGCCGGTGATTTCGAGCACCGCGTCATAGGCAAACAGGGTGCTGGCCGAGTCCGCGCTGGTCACGCCGTTGCAGACGTTGCCGCCGATGGTGCCGATGTTGCGCAGCTGCGGTCCGCCCGCCATGTCGGTGGCCTCCCCCAGCACGGGAATGTATTTTTGAATCAGCGGGTCCTTCGTAATGTGAGAAAAACTCGTCAGCGGCAGAATGCGCAGCGTGCCGTTGACGTCCATTTCAACGCCGCGCAGCTCGTCGAGCTTATGGATGCTGATCAGCTCGCAGCCGGCCAGCTTGCCCTCGCGCATTTTAATGAGCACGTCGCTGCCGCCGGCAATCAGCACGGCGTCCGGGTGCGCGACGCGCAGGGTGATTGCGTCGGCTGCGGATTTTGCTTCGTAAAGCGCGCTAAAATCATACATGTGTCAGATTCCTCCTTACAGCAGGCCTTCTTCGGTGAACCGGTCGAATAGCGCGTGCGGCGAAAGCGGCGCGATGTTAACGGGCACGCCGGTCGCGTTGAGCACCGCGTTACGGATGGCGGGCGCGCCGGGACAGGCCGGCGGCTCGCCGAGCGCCTTGGTGCCGAACGGGCTTGTTGGCTCTGGGTTTTCAACAAACTCCGCGCGCAGGTCGGGATGGTCCAGCATGGTTGAGAGCTTGTAGTCGAGCAGATTGTTGTTCAGCGGCCGCCCCGTTTTCTGATCGAACAGCAGCTGCTCGGATAGGCCGTAGCCGATGGCCATGCTCATGCCGCCGTGTACCTGCGCCTCGGCCAGCGCCGGGTTGATGAGCGTGCCGCAGTCGTGGACGTTTATCATGTTCAGCAGCTTTACCTTGCAAAGCGGAATATCCACCTCCACCTCGGCAAAGCAGCAGCCGAACGAATATGCGTTGGACTTGATCTGCGCGGTGGCTTCGGCAGTCAGGTGCTCGCTGTGCGCAAGGCTGTAGAGCGCCTCGGTGGCCAGTTCGCCCAGGCTCATGAGTACCCGGCCGTCGGAAACGCGCACGATGCCGCCGTCGCGGATATCCAGGTTGGACACAGGCATGCGCGTCAGCTCGCGGGCATAATCGAGGATGCGGCTACGCAGTAGTTTCCCTGTTTTTTGGATGGAAAAGCCCCCCACGTAGGTCTGACGCGAAGCATACGCGCCCGTTCCAAACGGGGTGATGTCCGTATCCTGCGTGCTGATGACATGCACGCTTTCAAACGGCACGCCGACCGCGTCGGCCGCCATCTGCGCGAAGACGGTGTCACAGCCCTGGCCGATTTCGGTTTCGCCGGTCTGGAGCTGCAGCGAGCCGTCCTGATTGAGCACCATGCGGCAGGAGGAACTTTCCAGCGAAATGGGCCAGACCGCCGTGTTGTACCAGAAGATGGACATGCCGACGCCGCGGCGGATAGCGCCGGTCTGGTTTGCGTATGCCCCGCGCTTGCGGTCGTAGTCGATATAGGCCTTTCCCTTTTCAATGCACTGGTTGAAGCTGTCGAAATAGTTTTCATTTTTCGAAAACCCGTCCACATAGCCCACCGGCATCATATTTCTCTGCCGCAGCGCAAGCGGATCCATGCCAAGCGCCCCGGCAACGTCTTCGATGTGGCTCTCCCCGGCAAACATGGCCTGCGGAATGCCGTAACCGCGCATCGCGCCGGAAGCGGGCTTGTTGGTGAACACCGTATACGCGTCGCACTCCACGTTGTCGCAGGGGTAGAGCTGCGGGAACGCGCCCATGCCCTTGGCCACAATTCCGTGGCCGTGGGAGGCATAACCGCCCTGATCGGAGTAGCACTCGAGCTTGCGGGCAACGAACGCGCCGTCCGGCCGCACATAGGAGACGATATGGCTGCGGATGGCGTGGCGCACACGGTTGCTGACAAACGTTTCCTCGCGCGACACGTCCAGCTTGACAAGCCTGCCGCCGACCTGCGCGGCGCAATAGGCGCACAGGGGTTCATACAGCGCGTCCTGCTTGTTGCCAAAGCCGCCGCCGATGTATGGCTTCACGATTCGCACGCTGCCCCAAGGCCGGCCGATCGCCTGGCCGACGATGCGGCGCACGATGTGCGGAATCTGCGTGCTCGAGGTGACCACGATCTTGCCCGCCTGCTCCTCGGCATAGCAGATGTGGTTTTCAATGTGGCAGTGCTGCACGGTGGGCGTGTCGTACCAGCCCTCGACGCGGATGAGCCCCGGCTCCTTTCTCGCGGTTTCGTAGTCGCCCTTCCGAATGCCCGTGTGCGCAAGGATATTGTTCGGGAAATTCTCATGTATCTGCGGCGCGCCCTCCCGCATGGCCTCCTGCGCGTCGAGCACGAACGGGTATTCCTCATATTCCACCTTTATGGCCCGCACGGCGCGGGCGGCCGCAACATCGTCCTCGGCGATGACCGCCGCAACATCGTCTCCATAATAGCGCACGTGCGCGTTGAGCAGCAACCGGTCGGCCACGTCCTGATGGTGCGGGTCGGTCGACCACGGATGCCCCGCGGTCGGGAACGGCAGGTTCGGCACATCGAAGCAGGTGATGATTTTGACCACGCCGGGAATTTTTTCAGCCTCCGACGCGTCCACATGCCTGACCATGCCGTGCGCTATGGTGGAATGATGAATCTTCACCACAAGGGCGCTCCTGTCGAGCAAATCTTCGGTATAACGCGCGCGGCCAGTGACCTTGTCGACGGCGTCGACGCGCTTTACGCCTTTTCCAACGTTCATAGTGTCCTCCTACTGGTTATCGGTATGATTGAGAAACTCCATTTGGGTTACGTCGAACACGCCCATATCCGTCAGCCGTACTTCGGGAATCACCGGCAGGGCGATAAAAGACAGCGTGATGAACGGGTCGGATTCCGTACGGATGCCGAGCGTTTCGGCGGCCCGGAGCAGCTGCTGCTGATGGCGCAGGATGTTTTCGAGCGGCGCGTCGGACATCAGCCCCGCAACCGGCAGCGAGAGCTTTGCCAGCACCTCGCCGTTATGCACGACCGCATAGCCGCCGCCGCATTCCTCCAGCACATCGATGGCCTTATACATATCCGCATCGTTATCGCCGCAGACAATGAGATTATGCGAGTCGTGACCGACCGTGGTGGCAATCGCGCCGTCCTTGATGGCAAACCCGCGGTAGATCCCCACTCCCGTGCGGCCGGAGGCGTGGTGCCGCTCCAGCACCGCCAGCTTCAGCAGCCCGTCGCGCGCGGCAAAGCAGCCGTTCTGCGTCGGCACCTCCTCGTAGACGAGTTCGGTCGTCAGTTCCTTTGGCAACTGCCGGATCACAGGCATCGGACCCGTGACCGGCAGCTTCAGCGCGCCCGGCTTGCGGGGGGCGAGGTGGACGCTGTTGTAAATCTTGGGATCCGGCTTCAGGTGAACGTCGGTATTGGGCTCAAACAGCTTGCCGTCGGTAATGACAAACCGCGGGTTAAAATCGGTGAGATTGTCAAACAGCACCAGATCCGCGCGATAGCCCGGCGCAACCGCGCCGTAGTGGCGGATGCCATAGGTATTGGCGGTGTTGATCGTGGCCATCTGCACGGCATGAAGAGGATCGATCCCGTTGGCCACGGCGCGGCGCAGGATGTAGTTGATGTGCCCCTCGTCACGGATGTTTTCCAGATGTTTATCATCGGTGCAGAACATCATGCGGCGGGTTGGAATGTGGTTTTTGGCAATCTGCGCCATCACGTCCTCGATGGCGCGGGACGCCGAGCCCAGCCGCAGGTGGATGCGCAAACCCTTGCGCAGCTTTTCAATCACCTCTTCATAGGTGATGCATTCATGGTCTGTGTGCGGCCCGGCCATGCAGTAGGCGTTGAGCGCATCGCCGGAAAGTCTGGGCGCGTGTCCGTCGATGGGGTGATGCCGGAAGAGATGCAGCTTGTCAAGCATCTCGCCGTCGCCCTCGACGGTGGAAATATAGTCCATCACCTCGCCGAGGCCGAGGATGCGCGGATGGTCCATAAACGGCTCCAGATCGCGCGCGGTCAGCTTGGCGCCGCTGGTTTCAAACGCGGTGCAGGGCACGCAGCTCGGGCACATAACAAAAACGGAAAGGGGCAGCCATTCCGTTTGGTCGAGCATATATTGGACGCCGTCCGCACCGCATACGTTGGCAATCTCATGCGGATCGGCAATGATGGACGTTGTGCCTTTTTCCAGAATCACGTTGGCAAAGCGGGAGGGATGCGCCATCGAAGACTCGATATGCACATGACCGTCAAAAAGGCCGGGCGTTAAGTACCCGCCCTTCGCGTCGATTTCAACCCTGCCGGAATACTCGCCCACGCCCAGGATGATGCCGTCGCGCATCGCGACGTCCCCCTCGATGATCTCCTCAGTAAAAACATTGACGATTTTTGCATTCTTAATGACCAGGGCGGCGTTTCGGCTGGCCGCATTGAGAATTGCAGCGCGCAGACGTGATTTTTGCAAATTACTTCACCCACCTTTTTGTAAGTATAGCATACGGATTTTTAGATTTGAAGTCCCTCAACGGTTATTTTTTTGATAATCTATGCAATATGGGGGATACGCCGTTCCCGCTGTGTTTGGGCCGGTTTATCCCTTGTCAACGCGGGATGGGTATGCTACACTCAGTCATGGAAAAACATGTGCATTTTGAAAAAGCGGGAGGGATGCGAATGCGCGTCTTAATACAAAACGGTACCGTTGTGCAAAGCGGAGGCCTGACGCAAGCGGACGTTCTCATCAGGGACGGCAGAATCGTCCGGCTTGGCAATGCCCCCGGCGACGCTGTCGACGAGGTGATCGACGCCGCCGGATGCTATGTGTTTGCCGGCTTTATCGATACGCACACGCATTTTGACCTGGACCTTGGCATAACCGTCACTGCGGATAATTTTGTGACCGGCACAAAGGCGGCCGTGCTGGGCGGCACCACCTGTGTGCTCGACTTTGCCACGCAGAACCGCGGCATGCGCATGCAGGACGCGCTCGACCTCTGGCATAAAAAAGCCCGGGGTGCAAGCTGCAACTACGGGTTCCATATGGCGGTTTCAGAATGGAACGAGGCGCGCATTGCCGAGATCGATTCGATGGTCTCGCAGGGCGTTACCTCCTTTAAAATGTACATGGTCTACGACGCCATGCGCGTGTCGGACGGCGATATCTACTCGGCGCTCAAGCTTGCCGCGGCGCGCAATTGCATCGTGGGCGTCCACTGCGAAAATTTTGATGTGCTCAACGAGCGCATCCGCGAACTGCATGCGGCGGGCGTGTTCGCGCTGACCGGCCATCCGCTGGCGCGGCCGAATCCGGTGGAGGCCGAGGGCGTGGCCCGGCTGATGCGCATTGCGGAGCTTGCCAACGCGCCGGCTTTTGTGGTGCATCTTTCCACGCACGAGGGGCTTGAGGAGGCCCGGCGCGCCCGCGCCCGCGGGCAGGAGGTCTATCTTGAGACGTGCCCGCAGTATCTTGTTTTGGAAGATACCTGCTATGACAAACCGGACGCGGAGCGGTTTATTATGTCGCCGCCCCTGCGCAAGCCCGCCGATTGTGACGCGCTGCTTGGCGCGGCGGCACGGGGTGAAATCGACGTGATCGGCACGGATCACTGCTCGTTTACCCTTGCGCAAAAGGCGCTTGGCAACGGCGACTTTGCCAAAGTGCCCAACGGGAGCGCGGGCGTACAGAACCGCGCGCAGCTGATCTATACCTACGCCGTTGAAACGGGGCGAATCACGCTCCCGCAGATGGCGGCGCTGCTTTCGGAAAACGCCGCGAAGCTCTTTGGCATGTACCCGAAAAAAGGCGTGATTTCCGCCGGCAGCGACGCGGATATCGCAATCTACGACCCCGGCGGCACGTCTGACATTTCATACCGCACAAACGCGCATCACTGCGACAATTCGCCCTACGAGGGCGTCAAGGTGCACGGGAGTGTCCGGCACGTGCTGCTCAACGGCGTACGCGTTGTGCGCGACGGCAGGTTGGAGCGGCCGGGCATGGGACGATACGTATTCCGCGGCCCGTCCATGCGCCCGAGAAGATGAGGCTCGGCTGCATCCTGCTGGCCGCCGGTTGCGGCAGGCGCTTCGGCGGAAACAAGCTGGCATATTGCATCGGCGGCGAGCCCATGATTGCGCATGCATGCGCGCTGCATGCGACGCTTGATTATGCCGTGCGCGTGCTGGTTGCAAAGCCGGACGATGCGCTTGTGCATGCATATGCCGCGCGGTATGGGTTCACGCTTGCCGTCAACCCGCGGTTTGAACAGGGCATCGGTACGAGCGCGGCGGCGGGCATGGATGCCCTGACGGCTGCCGGCGCGCCGCTTGACGGCACGCTGTTTGCCGTTTGCGATCAGCCGTATCTCAGCGCCGAAACGGTAAACGCGCTGATTGCCCGCTTCATCGACCGGCCTGCATGCATCGTTGCCCCCACGTTTGACGGCAGGCGCGGCAACCCGGTCATTTTTCCGCGCGCGCTGTTTGATCAACTCCGTTCGCTGAACGGCGACACCGGCGGCGCGGCGGTGATTCGGAGCAATCCGCATCTGTTGCGGCTTGTACCGGTACCCCTGGGCAGGGAACTTATGGATATCGATACGCGCGGCGCGGTGGACCATTTGAAAAAATAACATAAATCTGCGTGTATGGCGGCCGATCCATACCCGTTCCCGTCCAAGCGGCGGGTCGGCATGTCCGGCAAGGCAGGCAAGGAGTTGAACAAAACCGTATGCTCACCATATTGAAAGGGAACATCGTGGAGGCGCGAACACTCGGCGCGCTGAGCCTCACCCCGAATGGATATCTCGTGCTGGAGGACGGCGTGATTGCGGGCGTGTTTGACGCGCTGCCCGCGCGCTATGAGAACGTGCCCGTAACCGATTACGGCGGCAGGCTGATTTTGCAGGCGTTTTGCGACATGCATCTGCATGCGCCGCAGTATCCCATGCTGGGAATCGGCATGGATTTGCCGCTGCTGGATTGGCTTTCAACCTATACGTTCCCGGTGGAGGCGCAGTTTGCCGACCTCGCGTATGCGCGCATGCAATATGCCGATTTGGCAAAAAAGCTGGCGGATAACGGTACGACGCGCGCCTGCGTTTTTTCCTCCATTCATTGCGACGCAACCCTTGCGCTGATGGACGCGCTGGAAAACGCGGGTGTTTGCGGGTACGTCGGCAAGGTGAACATGGACCGCAACGGCGGGGAACGCTATGAGGAAACGACCGATGGCTCCAAGGCGGAAACGCTGCGCTGGCTGGACGGCTGCGCGCAATTTTCCCGCGTAAAGCCGATCCTTACCCCGCGCTTTACGCCCACCTGCACCGACAGGCTGATGGCGTGGCTTGGCGGTGTTGCAAAGGAGCGCGGCCTTTTCGTGCAGTCGCACCTTTCGGAAAACACGGCCGAGATCGAATGGGTCCGGCAGCTGCATCCCGATTGCGCGCAGTATTGGGAAACCTATGAAAAATTTGGTTTGTTCAACGACCATACCATCATGGCCCACTGCGTGTATTCCGACGCGCGTGAGCAGCAGGCCATGCGCGCGCACAACGTACTGGTCGCGCACTGCCCGGATTCCAACATCAACATTTGCAGCGGTCTTGTGCCGGTGCGCGAGATGCTCGACCGCGGACTTTGGGTCGGACTGGGCTCGGATATCGCCGGCGGCGCGCAGCTGTCCATGCTGCGTGTGATGACGTCTGCCATCCGCATGTCGAAAGCGCAACGCATCAACACCGACTGGCAAACGCCGTTTTTAACCGTGGCCGAGGCATACTATCTCGGCACGACCGCCGGGGCAAAATACTTTGGTGCGGGCGACGGGTTTGCGCCGGGCGACAGGCTGCACGCGGTTGTGATTGACGACGGCAATTTTCCCAAAACGCACGAGGCGATCACGCTTGCCGAGCGGTTTGAACGGGCGATTTATCTGGCCGACGCACAGAACATCATCGCCGTCTATTCCGATGGACGGCAGATCAAGCGGTTGCAAGCATAGCGTGTATGCGGTATGCGGCGTTGCCGGACGGCGCAAAATACATCCGAACCGGCGCACGCGCGCTTCTGCATGGCGCGTCATAAAAATTTACAGGCGGTTCATTATTTCGGCCGCCTGTTTTTAACAGCGCAAGCTGTTATCAGCGTCTGATGCGGCTGTATTTTCAAATTAAATATATATTCAGCGAAACTTACGTTTAATATAGAAAAAATTTCTATTATCATAAGGGTATGAATCACATGAAATCACAACATCCTATGTAAGGACAGGATGTGATTGATTTGGCAATTTCCACGGTGCTGTGCGTCAGCGCCTTTATTCTCTGCTGTACGGGCGCGGCGGAAAGGACCAGCAGGCGATTGGGCGTTTGCGCGGGCAGCTTGGCGGCTCTGTCGCTCTTAACCGCCGCATTGAGCGCGACCGATATCTCCGTATCGGAGCATATCCGCATACAGCCCGCAGTCATGCTGCTGGTACTGTTCGGCGCGTTGCTGTGCAAGCGCAAGCGGGCGTGGCTGCATGCGGTCCTGTTGGCGTTTGCCTGCAGCGTTGCGGCATGGGTGCTGCAATGCGCATTCCCGTCGTTTTATGAGCCGGGCCTGCTGTTTTCGCTTCCCGCCGCCCTGATCGGCCGCTTCTTCCTGCGGGGCAGGCGGCAGGGTTTGCTGTGCGTGCTGTTGACGCCGCTGTTGTTTGGACTGATCGTGACGGTGGAGGACTGGTATTTATTCGATTTTGTTGAGTTGTCGCTCGGAAATGCGCTGCAGCTGGACATGCAGGTCGGCGGAGCAACGCTGTATGCGCTGCTGATGTATGTGCAAAAGCGCGCCGTGGCCAGACAACCGACCGCACAAAAAGAGGCTTGATTTTTTCCTCTGAAGTGTGTATAATAGCAACTGCAAAAGGGGTTATAGCTCAGCTGGTCAGAGCGCTACGTTGACATCGTAGAGGTCGTTGGTTCGATCCCAACTAATCCCACCAATTGAATAGTAATCCTGCGGTGTTCGTTACGTTTTCGGTTATAAACCCACAGATTGACTTCGGGAGCACGCGTTGAGAAGCATCGGTCAGGCCCGCTACGGGCGGGAAGACCTACGTCATCACGATGCACCCAACCTGCCGGGAGGCGGGTATTATAACAAAGGCGGACGGCATCTCGGGATTCTCTATGTAAGACGCTTTGCGGAATTGTGTAATGGTAGCACCTACGACTCTGACTCGTATTGTCTAGGTTCGAATCCTAGTTCCGCAGCCATAAAACCAAGCCCGAAACACCCATAGTTAGGACGTTTCGGGCTTTTTGCTTCTCGGATTCTTGTTGTGTTTTACAACTTTTTTACAACCACTGCGAGACTTATCGGTTTTTGCAAGACCGCCTAAAATGAATAGGCAATGCATGCAACGAATTTTTATTTCTCGCTCTTGCTGAGCTTGTTAATCCGGTTCTCGCCCACATCATCGCGCGCGGCGTTGATGATGTAATCGTCAAACTGGTCGCGCGTCAGCTCGCCGTTGACAAGCCGGACGAGTGCGTCGCCAAGATTGTTGGCAACCTTTTTGTTGGCGGCCTTTTCCACCGCCTCGCGCAGTTTGCCAGCGTCCGTACCCTCGGCAAGCGCCGCGTCCACCGCGTCCATGACGCCTTGCACCTCACCTTCGAATTTTTGCTTTTGCTTCGGCGTGGCGTTCTTCTCCGCGTCGGCAACATTCTTTTGCGCTTTTGCAAGGAGCTGCTGCTCCGGGCTGCGGGTATACTTGGCAAGCGCCTGTATTGCACGGCCGTTCTCGCCCGCAAACTTCACAATCGTCTGCGTCCATGCGAGGTATTCCGCATAATCGCCGGTGGCCGCGCCCTGCTGCTTGTACGCCTCACGAATGCCCATAGCCACATCCACGTCAACAGCCGACCAGGCCGTTTTCGTTTTCAGCGTTTCGATCAGCTCCGGCGTGATGCCGTACGCAAGCCGTTCCTGCGCCCGCGCAAGATTCTCCCGCTCGGTTACAACATCATAGGTGTACGCCGCGTCAAGCTCCTGCGCGGCAGCGCGAACGCGGGTGCTCGCCTCGTCGTTGTCAAGGTTTGCAAGCGTATTGGTGTAAAGCTGTGAAACCGCTTCCTTGTGCTCCGACATGGGACGCGCCGCACCCACCGACTGGTCCAGTGCCGCCGGGCTTTTTTCATTTCCCTCTTGCATTTCTGCGGCGGAATCGCGTATACTGTTATCAAAGCTTGACGCTTCGGTCTGTGAAGGGCGGGTTAATGACCCGTGCTGTATCTCGGATTCGGGCGTCAGGCTTATTTCATTTAGCCTATACGTCTTAAACTTATTCTGATACGAATACGCCTCCACGTCGAATTTTGCAATATAGTTTTGCAGTGTTCCATCCACATCAAGCCCCACTTCCGATTCGAAATAGTCGTACCTGATAATATGCCCGTCTGCCTTAGAAGATTTTGCGCTTCCAACATACTCGCCACTTGCAATTATTTCTGGCAGCGCCTCTAGTGCGGCACAAGTTTCTATGCTGACATCCCGATCAGAAATAATCTTTCCTATCAGGTTTTTATAGAGCTTCACCTTATATTGCGCACCATTGAATGTTACGCCCGGTATAACTATATCAACATCATCATATTGCTTTCCCAGAATCGATTCATACAGTGAGCGTAAAAACCCCCTATCGGGTTTCGCGCGGTCGGCCTGCTCTGCTTCAACAAAAGCATTTACGGCGCGTTGCGTCGCTGCCTCTCCGATCGGAACAACCGTTCGCTGTATGCTCGCGTCCTGTTGCGGCACATCCCCTTGATACGGATTGCGAATGGTTGTTGCGCGACCGACCTTGACGGCTTCGCCCCCATCCCCGTTCAAACCCTTCAAACCGCCCGCATTGCCGTCTTGCTGCGC
>CAYUTA010000007.1:0-66331 GCA_964447605.1 uncultured Oscillospiraceae bacterium
CTGTTTGGTATAGGGCAATATTCGTCTTGTCGTGTCCATAGCACTACTCCTTTCCAAGCGTAATTATAAGAAAAAGGCGGCGGTTTGTGCAGGTCACAAGTGTGCCAATCTAAAAAAGCACGCAAAAAACGCCCCTCAAAGCGAAAGGCGGTGCGCGTTGGTCTGGTGCGGCCTATTATTTCATCATAAAGTCCGTGAAGCTCTGGTGAAGTCCAATTCGGGTTTTCGTCCCGGTCTTTTCATAGATAGCGGCGATATATCTTTGCAACACACGGCGCGAGATAAAAAGCCCATCTGCAATTTCCTGTACGCCGTCCTCGGTGGCAATCAATTTTTCAAAAACCTCCGCTTCACGCGGCGTAAAGCTATAATATCTTTCATAAAGCGGCATGGCCTCCTCTTTGGAAAGCGCCGCTTTGAGGGGTTCGGGCAGCGCGTTTCTTTGGGGCGTAACCGCCGCGCCAATATCTTTGAGCATAACAAACAGGACAACAATGGACAGGCCGCAGCTTCCCGCGACAAGTGCGATGCTCCCACAGGCTTCAAATAGCTTCACCACGGGAACGGCGGTCAGCGCGGTAATAAGCCCCCGCGCCACGCGCCCCATGCCCGCCCACAGCGCGGGATTTTTCGTTTTTGGCGCAAAATCCAGGAAGGACACCGTAAGGAACATGACGTAAAAGCCGCAATAGAGATACATAAACGCCGTGCCGAAAAAGAATGTGGCGGCGTTGCCCATAAAGGCGGTTGAAATAGTGGAAAGAAACATCATGCAAACCGTGATAAGCGGAAGATATTTTCGGCTTTTCATATCCGCGACAAAGCCGGAAACAAACAGACTTCCCGCGTAAAAAAGCCGCGCATAGGACGAAACGCTCATTTGCCCCCCGGCGTGTTTTGCGACGACTACGCCGTCAATCATCCCAACCACAAGGCTCATAAGGACAACCACCGCAAGCAGGAAGTAAGTCATTTTTCTGTCTGCTTTGTTTTCCGCCGAATAGGGCAAGGGGTTCTCAAACATCCAATCGCGGGGCGGCTTTATCACAAAATAAATCAGCGCGGCGACGCTTGCCGCCACGCTCACAAGAAAGGAAATCTCCGTGACAAGAAGATTTTGAACGATGAATTGCAGCAGCACCGCGCCGCCCATGCCCGCGCCAATAACGCGCCCGGTATAGGGGCTTCCGGCAAGGGTCATGGCGTTATTGTAATAGACACAGCCGCCGATATTGCCAAAGCAGAGCAGCGCGGCAAACGCGCTGACGATAAATTCAACCGACATATTCGTAAACAGTAAAAGGGCGGCTGAAACGATGGCGACAAGTCCAACCGCGCACAGCGCGATCTTTCGGGCGCGTTCCCCTTGAAAGAGCTTGCGAAGCAGCGAAAAAGAGAGGAAGCCCAAAGCGGTACAGGCGATACCGACGGAATAGACCGTATTGACGGCCGACGCGCCCAAGAGCTCCCCCGCCCGGTCGTTGACGGTAAACTCCGTAAGCTGAAAGGCAAAAAAGCACAGGGCAAAACAAAGCCCCTGTATCAGCATGGGCTTTGTTAATTTCCCCCGTCGTTCTTTTGTAATCATGCCATATCCCCTCGCTTCGTGCCGGTTTCAAAACCGCCGCTTATTTTCGCTTTCCGCGCTGTTTCCGCATGTCATCGGGCTTGACCGCGTCTTTGGGTATCAGCCACATACGCCCCATGCGGACAGCCCCACGAATACGGCCTTCCACGCACAGCTTTTGCACTCTGCGCTCCGACAAGTTCCATGCTTTTGCGGCGTTCTGCACCGAAATAACGTCCACCCAACGCGCCTCCCTTATGTAACGGTAACGCTTATATTATAGACGCTCAACCGAACAAATGCAATCGTGTACGGCAAGGTGATCTGCACACGCTTTCCGGGGTTCCGCAACCTTTATCCTTTCTCGGTATCCGCCGCTTTCTCCCGTTCCGCTTTCCATGCGGCAAACTCCCGCTGCCCCTTCTCGCTTTCAAAATACGCCCGTATCAGCGGCAGGGCACAGCGGGCTAACGATTCAATTACATGATCGGGAATCTTCTGCTTTGCCTTGTCCGGCGGGTGTGTGTTCTGGTCGTTCCTCTCTTTGCTCATTGTACCTCCGTATTCACTTTTCAACGACACATGAAAAGCGAATCACAGTCGGGGATGAAAATAAGGGAACGGAAGGATGCAGGCATGATAGCATGGGCATCCAACCTCAGCCCCGCAAGCGAGGAATACGAAGCGCTTGTTGCAGAGCGTGTGGAAATGCTGCGCGCCGCCAACCCAGATATGAATAAAGCGACGATCCCGGTGGAGCTCGTCACCTGCTCCGGCAGCGGGCTTGACCCACACATTTCCCCGGCTGCCGCAGAATACCAGGTTGCAAGAATTGCCAGGGCAACCGGTATGACGGAGAATGAAATCCGTACGATCATCGAAAAGTGCACGGCTGGAAGGTTCCTCGGCATCTTCGGAGAGGAGACGGTTGACGTGCTCAAGACCAACCTGATGCTGGACGGCATTCTGGAGAGTTAGCTTGAATATCGCCAGGATCATGATACCCAGGGTAAGCACCGTGTTTCTCCATGAAAAGAGCGCCGTCCGGCAGGGGCTTGAGCTTATGAAACATCATGGGTACACTGCGATTCCCGTGCTTGACGAGGCGGAGTCATACATCGGCAGCGTTTCGGAAGGGGCTGTTCTGCGCATCGCATTTGCGGATCCGCTCATTGCCGGAGCCGTCGCAGGGGCTTTGCACTGGCTTTCCAGAAAGCATCCGGATGTTGTGGTCGTGCTCTACACAGGCGATATGGAGGCGATATGGAGGCGATATGGAAACGGCTGCGGCAGAAACGGGTTGACGTCGCCTTCCTGACGTCGGACGCGGATACGGAGCGTTTTGCCGGATATGGTATGCGTTGTGCGCGGTTGCGGCAGACCGGCGTTTTGGCAGAGCAGATCGGCCTGCCTCTCATGCCGCTGAGACGGGAACGTATTATGCAGCGCATCCTGTGGCGGGAGGACGCCTGCGGGGGCATAGCCGGCGAGCTTGTCGGCAGCGTCGTCGCACGGTCACGCTGCTCTGCCTGCTTGCCAAAAATGCAAAATGTTGGTAAAGTCTTGACGCATACCTTCATCACGCAGAAGATCTGGGGCAGCAGTTGGGACAACGACATTGCCTCGCTCCGCGTTTTTATGGCAACGCTGCGTAAAAAGCTTGAGAGCGGGCCGGACTCCCCGCAATATATTCAGACCCATATCGGCGTCGGGTACCGGATGATGAAGGTGGAGTGAACCAAAAAACCGGCTTCGGCGCCGGACCGGACGTTTTCTTATGCAGGAGGGATACTAAATGATTGAAATCAAAGGAAAGGTAAGCACGGCGCTCTGCTTCGCCAAGGTGGTAGAGGACGAGGCGATAGAGCAGATTCGCAGGATGTGCGACTATGAATTTACGGAGGGCAGCCGCATCCGCATTATGCCGGATGTTCATGCAGGCAAGGGCTGCACCATTGGTACGACTATGACCGTGCATGATAAGGCGGTGCCGAATATCGTTGGTGTGGACATCGGCTGCGGAATGTATACGGTTCGGCTGGGCTCCATTGATATAGACTTGGAGAAGATGGACGCTGCCGCACATTATGTTCCCTCCGGCATGAACGTATGGGAAGGTCGGCAGGAGCATTTTGACCTTGCAGGGCTTCGCTGCTTCAGAAGTCTGAAGGATTCAAAGCGGCTTGAACGAAGCCTTGGCACCCTGGGCGGCGGAAACCACTTTATCGAGGTGGACAAAGCTGCTGATGGCACCCTGTATCTTGTAATCCACAGCGGCAGCCGAAACCTTGGCAAGCAAGTGGCGGAGCATTATCAACGGCTTGCCGTTGATCTGAACAGGGGCATGGAAACGCTCTTTACAAGGCGGGCCGCCGTCATTGCCGAATATAAGGCGTCGGGAAGACGTGCCGAAATCCAAGCGGCGCTGAAAGCCTTGAGCTGGAGCGCAAAGGAGGCCACGCTGCCCGAAGACCTCTGCTTTGTTTACGGCTCCTATTTTATAGACTACCTGCATGATGTCGGTATCTGCCAGCGGTTTGCAAAACGCAATCGTGAGAAGATAGCGGAAGTCTTGCTTTCAGGAACGGGTCTTATCGGAGGGGATGCGTTCCACACCATCCACAACTATATCGACACCGATGAGATGATTTTGAGGAAGGGCGCTATCGCGGCCCACAAGGGTGAGAGGGTTTTGATTCCGATCAATATGCGGGACGGCAGCGTCCTGGCGGTCGGCAGGGGCAATCCCGACTGGAACTACTCTGCCCCTCACGGCGCGGGAAGAATCATGTCCCGTACCAAGGCCCGGGAAACCTTGCATATGGAGGAATACGTAAAAACGATGGAGGGCATATACACCACCTCCGTCAGCGAGGCTACCATTGATGAAGCGCCCATGGCATATAAATCGCTTTCGGACATCATTGACGTCATAAGCGAAGCCGTGGACATCATCGATGTTATGAAGCCCATCTATAATTTTAAGGCGAATTGAGCCTCTGCCTTTTTGGCTCATGCCGCCTTGGAGATGAAAATGATGATGAACATTCCGAGGTGCTTTTGTATCAAAATATGCGTGATGCTCCACGTCGGAGCAAAGCGAACTTTGCTCCGACATGCGGACCCGAGGGGATTCGAGTCCATGCTTTTCCAACGCTATGCTCACATAGCGCCCTGCGCGCTAAACTTCTGTTTTACAGAACTCATTTTGCTTTGATCCGCCTGCTCGGTGGGGTACCATCCCTTTGCGGCCATCTTGTCGTAAATGGTATCCTGCATGCACAGCGCCTCGTTCAGCGCGTCGCTGAACGTGCTGTGTACGTCTTGCGAAGAGGATTCGATCGTTCCATGCATGAATAAATCGCAAACGCCCTTCTCCAAAAGGAGAATGTTTTCCATCAGGTTCTTGTCGTCCATTGTTGTTTCTCCTTTCATCAATTAAAGTAAGCCGTAGAAGCTCTGGAAAATCTGCTGGTGCTTCTGCGCCATCTGCTCGACGCAGGCCCTCAGGTCCTCGTCCTGAATCTGCCTTGCCGTTTCCCGGCACTTGGCCTGAAAGTACTTTTCGTGGCCCAGCGCGTCTTCGACATATAAAAGTTCTTTTGTCGTCATGGGTTTCTTGCCTCCTACAGTTTGATTTCCACTATATTTTGTGATTTTTATCCTGTATTATGCGCAATTCCATCTGATGATTTTTTGCCGCGCGCTGTTCGTTCCAAAGAAGAATATCATATATGCCGCTCCCGGTGATTTTCTCATCCTCCTGCGCGATGCTGAACGGCGGGTAAAATGGGCTGGATCTCGTGCTTCATCCCCTTATTTGGTCTGAAACCAAGCGTTTATAAGGACAAAACCATACTTTGCTTTGAAAAAACAAGCTCGGATCCTTTAAAAAGTTCATGCGCGCGCCTCCTTTTACGCCTCCCTCTTGCAAACGGCACACGCACGCCGCCCGCGTCCTTATAAGCGCAGGCGCTTAACCGACAAACCCATAAACGCGGGTTCCTGATGTGACAGGAATTCATCCAGGGCATATCGATTATAATATTTTGATTGCGGCGCAGGGCTTTTTCGGCATGTATGTTTAAAGCGGCTTCGGCATTTCATATCGCATCGTTCCTTGATACCGTGCTCTTTGTATGATAAACAATTGCGGTTTTGCAGAATGCCGGGCTGAAAATCGAGGGGTGGGAGGGTGCGCACGCCAAATGGGAATGCCGCGGGAAACCGACTGTGCCGGCACGGGGCGCGAAAAACCGAATCAACAGAAGGTCGCCTGCGCGTCTATGCTGCTGTATGTTAGCGGCATCGCCGATGATTTTCATGATATCGACCTGATGATTTCAGAACGCGATGTGAAAACGGTCGGGCGCATCCTGTCATCGCCCGGAAACATGCGGGGCTCCCCGGTCCGTATTGACTTTTCCCCGGAGCGGGTGTTATCCTCATAAAGGGAGAACGCGCTATTTATGAAACCGTTTTTTTTGGATAAGCACCCCCTGTGCGTCGCATTGGCCATCCGTACGGGCGTGACTGCATTGGTCGGCGGGGGTGGTAAGACCAGCGCCATGCTTCGCCTTGCAGGGGAGCTTTCCTTGCACGGCAGCGTCATCGTTACGACGACAACGCATATCTGGCCACCCGAATCCATGCCTGTGTTGCTTGCGCCAGACGAAGCGGACGTCCGCGCGGCGCTATGTGCCTTGCCGGCGGTCTGCGTCGGTTCGCCCGCTGAGGACGGCAAGCTGAAAGCGCCGGCACTGGATATGGAGACGCTGCGGGCGCTGGCCGATTATGTGCTTGTGGAAGCGGACGGCGCGAAGGGGCGGCCGCTCAAGGCGCCCGCCGCGCACGAGCCTGTGATTCCGGCCTGCACAGGCTGTGTGATCGCCGTTGCCGGACTGGATGGCATCGGCAGACCGATTTTTGAAAACGTATTTCGCCCGGAGCTGTATGCCGCGCTGCTGGACGCCGGTATGGAGCACGTTGTTACGCCGGAGGACGTTGCGCGGGTTCTCTGCAGCGGCGAGGGCCAGCTTAAGGGAGTCCGCACGGATATGCGCTTTTGCGTACTGCTGAACAAGGCCGACGATGCGGCGCGCATTGCGATGGCCCGGGAGGTTTGCGCGCGGCTCGGGCCGCAGACGGTTGAGCGGGCGGTCGTCGCCCGTTTGCAGGCGGGCTAAAAAATCAAGGGAGACATGCGATGGCTGAATGCTATACCGGCGTCAACTCGCGGTTGATCGACCGCCGGGTTGCGGAGGGCGGGGAATGGGGTCAACCCATTTCCCACGAGGAATTTATGCGCGCAAAGTCGGACGAATGGTCGCTTCTGCTTACGCCCACTAAACCGGTTCCGCCGGATTGGTTCTGTCCGTTGCAGAGTGCGCGGGTGCTGGGGCTGGCTTCGGGCGGCGGGATTTTGCTTGCGGGGCTGGATAACGGCATTTCCTATGCGTTTGACGAAGACGCGCGGCAACTTGTCCGCAGCCTGCCGTTCAACCCGCTCAAAGACGCGGCATTGTATGAGGAGAGTGTTGCAAACGACTGGGGAATTCAGTTTTCGCACACCATTGAGGAGCAGGTGGGCGGCCAGTTGCGCGCGGGATTTATGCTGACGGACATTTTTCAGGATACCTCGGGAAGCGGCGGACTGCATGCGTGCGGCGTTCCAGCCTATTTTGCCACGCGCGCGGTCAGGCCCTAAGCGGCAGGGGTCTCCCGCATCAAATTATCTGTATCTGGGAAAGGGTGATTGAAATGCTGGTTCTTATCCGCGGCGCAGGCGATCTTGCCAGCGGCGTTGCCTACCGGCTGCACCGCTGCGGCTATCGCGTCGCCATGACGGATTTGCCGCAGCCCACGTCCATCCGCCGCACGATTTGTTTTTCCGAGGCGATTTTGCATGGCGAGGCCACGGTCGAGGGCATCACGGCGCGCTTTGCAAAAAATGTGAAGTGGGCGCAGGCAATTATGACCGCAGGCGGGATCGCCGTGCTTACCGATCCGGACGCCGCATGCCTTGCCGCGCTCCGGCCGGATGCGGTTGTGGATGCAATACTGGCCAAGCGGAACCTCGGTACGCGCATCACCGACGCGCCCATCGTCGTCGGGCTCGGGCCGGGCTTTTCCGCCGGGGCGGACTGCCATGCGGTTGTCGAGACCATGCGCGGGCATACGCTTGGCCGGGTGCATTATGCGGGCACGGCGCTGCCCAATACGGGCGCGCCGGGCAGCATTGGCGGCTTCACGCTCGAACGGATCCTGCGCGCGCCGTGCGACGGCGTATTCCGGGGTGTCAGGCAGATTGGCGATACGGTGGAAGCCGGAGATATCTGCGCGTATGTGGACGGTCAGCCGCTGCCCGCGGCGATTCGCGGCGTGCTGCGCGGGCTGTTGCCGGACGGGATCGCGGTGCGTGCGGGTATGAAAAGCGGCGACATCGACCCGCGCTGCGCGGTGGAGCATTGCTACCAGGTTTCCGACAAGGCGCTGGCCATCGCGGGCGGCGTGCTGGAGGCCATCTTACATTTTTCAAAGGATGGATGACGCATATGGAAACGCGGATCAAGCTGACCAAATTGGCCAAGTGCGCCGGCTGCGGCGCGAAGGTCGGCGCAGGAACGCTGAGCAGCCTGCTTGGCGGTCTGCCCGTTCATGGCGACCCAAACCTGCTTGTCGGATACGACCGTTCGGACGACGCGGCGGTCTACCGGATCAATGACGAAACGGCAATTGTGCAAACGATGGATTTCTTTCCGCCGATTGTGGACGACCCGTTCCTGTTCGGCCAGATTGCGGCGACGAACGCCCTGTCCGACGTGTACGCAATGGGCGCGGAGCCAAGGATTGCGCTGAACATGCTCTGCGTGCCGCAGGACATGCCGCAGGAGGCGGTGCGGCAGATTCTTGCCGGCGGTTACGACAAGGTCTATGAGGCGGGCGCGGTCATTGCCGGCGGACACAGCATCTTTGACGAGGTGCCCAAATACGGCCTGTCGGTCACGGGCCTCGTCCACCCGGGGCGCGTGCTAAAAAACTGCGGCGCGCAGCCCGGCGACGTGCTGGTGCTGACCAAGCCGCTCGGCGTCGGCGTGCTGACCACCGCGCGCAAGGCGGAAATGATTTCCAGGGAATGTTCCGAACACATCGACTGGCTGATGTCCACGCTCAACAAAACCGCGCGCGACTGCATGGTCAGGTATCGGGTTCACGCATGTACGGATGTGACGGGCTTTGGGCTGTTGGGACATCTTACGGAAATGATGCTCGGTTCCAGCACGTCGGCGCATCTGGATACAAAGGAGATCAACATTATTCCGGACGCGCTCGAGTTCGCGCGCATGGGACTGCTGCCCGAAGGCATGTACCGCAACCGCGCGTTTGCTGAAAGCTATGTCGGCGCGGACGGGATTGCGCTGGAGGTGCAGGACGCGCTGTATGACCCGCAGACGTCCGGCGGGCTGCTGATGGCCGTTGACGCCAACGACGCGCCCGATTTACTGCGGGAATTAAAATATTGCGTCCCCAGCGCGCAGCGCATCGGCACGGTCACTGAAATACAGCGCGACCGCATTATTTTAAAGTAGCGTCTGCGCAATTTTTAGAAAAAATTGGGCGGCCTTGTTTTGCCGGGCGGCTTATCGCATTAAAGGACTGGCGCAGGCCGTCAAAAAAGTCCTTTTTTGACGGCCTGAAAGGGTTTCCCGCGCTTGCCTGCGCGCTCTTCTAAAACCGGGCGCTATACCGCTATCCCTGCCAGCTGTTGAGATACGCTTCCTGTTCGGGCGTAAGCGTGTCGATTCGCACGCCGAGGGTTTCGAGCTTGGTCCGTGCAACCGCGCCGTCAATTTCCGCGGGAACAGGATGCAGCCCGGCGGCAAGCTCGCCGCGGTGATCCGCAACATGGCGCGCGCAAAGCGCCTGAATGGCAAAGCTCATATCCATAATCTCCGCCGGGTGACCGTTGCCGGCGGCCAGATTGACCAGACGGCCTTCCGCAAGCACATACAGCCAACGGCCGTTGTCGAGTTTGTAGCCCATGATATTCGGCTTCATTTCGCGGGCTTCAACAGCAATCTCCGACAGGCGCTTCACATCCACCTCCACGTCGAAATGACCGGCGTTTGACAGCAGAACCCCGTCCTTCATCCGGTAGAAATCCTGCTCGCCGACGACGCGCGTACAGCCCGTGACCGAAACGAACACATCGCCAATGGCCGCCGCTTCGAGCATGGGCATGACCTCGAAGCCGTCCATAACGGCCTCAATGGCCTTTACGGGGTCGACCTCGGTGACGATTACGCGCGCGCCCAGGCCCTTTGCGCGCATGGCCACGCCCTTGCCGCACCAGCCATAGCCCGCCACAACGACGTATTTGCCTGCGACGATGAGGTTGGTTGTGCCGTCGATGCCGTCGAACACGGACTGACCCGTGCCGTAGCGGTTGTCGAACAGGTGCTTGCAATCGGCGTTGTTGACGGCGAACATCGGGAACTTCAGCTCGCCCTCGCGGTCCATTGCCACGAGGCGCTGAATGCCCGTCGTGGTTTCCTCGCATCCGCCGAGCACGCGGCTTTCCAGCGCTGGATAGCGCGTATGGATGGTGTGCACGATGTCGCCGCCGTCGTCGATGATAATGTCCGGCCCGGATTCAACGACGCGGTCGATGCAGGCATGATATTCGTCCATCGTGCAGCCGTGCAGCGCAAATACGTTTAGTCCGCCGGCCGCCAACGCGGCCGCCACGTCGTCCTGTGTGGAAAGCGGGTTGCTGCCCGTAATATACATTTCTGCGCCGCCCGCCGCGAGCACGCGGCAAAGATACGCTGTTTTGGCCTCAAGGTGGATGGAAAGCGCCACCTTAAGCCCGGCAAAGGGCTTGTCCTGTGCAAAGGTCTTTTCAATGCTGCGCAAAATGGGCATGTTGCGGCGCACCCATTCGATTTTGTCGTTCCCGGACTGCGCCAGATTGATGTCGCGGATGATGCTCATAGGTTTCTTATCCTCCCTCGAAATACGATTTATGATTTCAGGCACGTTTTTTGCGGATTTTTGCTCCGCATCTTTCTCCCGATTCCCGTTTTTTATTACATTAATCCGTATCCGCCGCCGTGATTGTACCCGAACCGTTTACGCCGCGTCCCGCAGCGTCCCCTGAGCGGATGCAAACAGCGCGAGCGCGGCCTTTAACTGTGTATCGGCCGCATGGTCGAGCAGTTCTATGGGCGTGCTTTTCAACTCCTCGGGCAGTTCAACGGCGATATCCGGCGTAATGCCCACGCCATGGATGCACACGTCGTTTGGCGTATAGTACGCGTCGGTGGTCAGCTTCATCCAGCCCGCGTTGCCACTGAGCCGGAAGTAGCTCTGCACAATGCCCTTTCCATATGTCTGCGTGCCGACGACGGTGGCGATGTCGTGATCCTGCAACGCGCCGGTGAGCAGTTCACTGGCCGAGGCCGACCCGCCGTTGACCAGTACGGCCATGCGCATCTCAATGCGTTCCTGCCCCTGGCTCTTATATACTTCAGCCGCCTCGGTCTTGGATTTGATTGTCGCAATCAGCTGCCCCTCCGGAATCAGATGATACGCCACGCCGAGCACCTCGGTCAGCCCGCCGCCAGGATTGTCCCGCACGTCGATGATAAGATCCGTAACGCCCTGGCTGCGGATGGTTTTGGCCGCGTTCCAGAAATCGTTGGCCACGCTGCCGTTAAACTCTGAAATGCGGATATATCCAACGCCGCCGTCGAGGATTTCATAGGTAACGCGCTCAACGTGCACCTCGCCGCGCAAAACCGTTATCTCAAGCTGCTCCGAGCCGCGCAGAATAGACAGTACGTCCGGCACCGCGTCGTCGTCAGAAAACAGCGCAATGTATTCGTCCATGCTCAGGCCGCCCGCCCGTTTGCCATTGATCGCGGTAACCACGTCGCCCTTTTTTACCCCCGCGGCCTCCGCCGGGCTGCCTGCATACACATCGAGAATGAGGCTGCCCGTTTCATCCGGCGCGGCCACGCTGATGCCCAGACCCTTGTAATCGCCCGCGTCCTCGACGAGCAGCGCGTCGTATTCCTCCTGCGTGTAATAGCCGGCGTACGGGTCGGAAAGGCCCGCCATCATGCCGCGCAGCGCGTTATCGATAAGCTGCTCTTTATTGTTGCCGCTTTCTTCATAGAAATAAAAATATTTTTCGATGTTCTCCGCCATCTCGCGCAGGGTATTGAACGTTGCGCCGTCGCCAAAGGCAATCCGGTCGTGCAAAACATAGCCAAGCCCCACCGACATCGCAATGACGAGCAGAGCGCAGATAATCATTACGATTAGGCCGGCGTCCGGTTTTTTCATATGCGCGTCAGCCCCTCTCCCGCGCGTCCGGGCGCACCGGATCGACAACACGCCGCGGCATATCGGCCAGATCGCACACGCATAAGAACCGTTCCGGCTTGCCGCGCAGCCCGGTAATACCCTGCGGCACCGGAAGGCCCGTAATCTCGTGCAGACGGTCGACATTTGCAAAGTCGTCGCTGCCGGCCGGCTCGAAGGCCGCCAGCACGTCGGTGGCGAACTTATAGGGGTTGGCCGTGGAGAGCAGAACCGTCTGTGTCGCATCGCCCGTCCGCTCCGCATACCGCTCATAAACCGTCTGTGCGACCGCTGTGTGCGGGTCCATCAAATACCCGTGCGCGTCGTACACGCGGCGGATGGCGGCAAGCGTATCCTCCTCGCTGCACCAGCCCGCGGCAAACATTTTGGAAAGCGCGCGCTGCGCGTCGGCCCCGATCTCGTAGCGCCCGGTTTCCTTCAGCCGCCGCATCCATTCCGCGACCGTAGCCGTATTGCGGTCCGCAAGCTCATAGAGCAGGCGTTCAAGATTGGAGGAGATCAGGATATCGATCGAGCAGCTCATGGACCGATAGAACGGGCGCTTGTCGTCATACACGCCGGTGGCAAAGAAGTCCGCAAGCACATTGTTGCGGTTGGACGCACAGATCAGCTTATGCACGGGCAGGCCCATCCTGCGCGCATATTCGCCCGCAAGGATATCGCCAAAGTTGCCCGTTGGCACGCAGAAATTGACCGGCGCGCCGGGCGCAACGCGGCCCGATTGCACCAGCCTGAGGTAGGAAGTAAAATAGTACACGATCTGCGGGAGCAGCCTGCCGAAATTGATGGAGTTGGCGCTCGACAGCCGGCAGCCCAGCGATTTAAGCGTCTCCCGTATGCCCGGGTCGGCAAATATCTGCTTGACGCCTGTTTGCGCGTCGTCAAAATTGCCGCGCACGGCGCACACGTCCACATTGCGCCCCTCCTGCGTGACCATCTGCCGCCGCTGCGCCTCCGATACGCCGCCGTTTGGGTAAAACACCAGCACGCGCGTGCCCTCCACGCCTGCAAACCCCTCCAGCGCGGCCTTACCCGTATCGCCGGACGTAGCCACAAGGATATAAACCGCTTCGTTCACGCCGGTAATTTGCAGCGCGTTGGTCAAAAGATGCGGCAGCATCTGCAGCGCTACGTCCTTAAACGCCATCGTCGGTCCATGCCACAGTTCGGCAATGGATTCCGTCTGCGTCAGCAAAACGACCGGCACGACCTCCGGCGTATCAAAGCGCCGATACGCCGCGCCGATCATGTCGCCAAGCTTTTTTGCATTGGTATCGGAAAGATACGGCCCCATCACCGCGGCGGCCACGTCCGCATAGCGGGTCAGGCCCGCAAGCGCAGCCACGTCGAGCGTCGGATAGGTTTCCGGTACGTACAGCCCGCCCGACGGGGCGATGCCGGATACGATGGCCTGCGAGGCCGTGACCGCGTCGCCGCCCCGCGTGCTGAAATACTTCATAAGTCTCATGCTGTCCTTTGCGTCCGTTTCTTATGTATCGTGCAGTACCATACCGCGCATGTATTCCGGCAGGGTTTTCTCGCTGCCGTTGACGCTGATGATGATGTTGAAATTGCGCTGTCTGGAAAACTCGTACAACTCCGTGAAATGCTGTTCGAGCGTGTCGAGCGGATGGTGCGCGATGGCAATGTATCCATCTATAAAAAGATACTCGAGGTCAAAATCCATCGCAGCGACGCCGCAGAGGAAACCATAGAGCATTTTCGGGGTCACGATTCCGTATTCAGTTGCGTTAATGAAGCGGATGTTGGTAGCCAGATCGTACATGTAGCTGTTGTCGCTGTCGATAAATACGAGACTTCCCTTTGCTTCTTTTGCGGATTTGTTGGCCATGTCCAGAATGCGTTTGGTTTTGCCAGTACCCTTTTCTCCGAAAATGACTCCTATCAAGGTCGGATTCCCCCTTTTCGTTTTTTTTATTATAGTACGCTTTTACCATTCTCCGCAAGCAAAAGGCGCAAGTTTCATAATTGTTCCGCAATCCGACAAATTGCGGTGCTGGACGCGGCAGGCAGGCGCGTCGGCTTACCGTAATGCAGGGCCGCTTCCTCGCAAACGGCAGCGAGGTGGAATACGGCATCCGTCCCCTTCCACCGCCCTTCCCTGCCCGCCGTTTTTTCATTGTACCATATGACGGGGTGTGCTATAATTTCAATACTATGATATTTGGGGGACTTATGGATTTAAGCACACTCAACGACCGGCAGCGCGAGGCGGTGGAGACCACCGAAGGGCCGCTGCTGGTGCTCGCTGGCGCGGGCAGCGGCAAAACACGCGTGCTGACGCACCGGATTGCGTATCTAATGCAGGAAAAACAGGTTGCGTCCTGGAATATCCTTGCGCTGACGTTTACCAACAAGGCCGCGGGCGAAATGCGCGAGCGCGTCGAGCGGCTCATCGGCGTGTCCGCAAAAAACATGTGGGTGCTCACGTTCCATGCGTGCTGCGCGCGCATCCTGCGCATGGAAATCGACAAGCTCGGATATGAAAAAACGTTCGTCATCTATGACGATTCCGACCAGCAGGCGCTTTATAAGAAGATCATCCGAGGCAACAATCTCAACGACAAGGTATTCACGCCGCGCGGTCTCGCCTCGCAGATTTCCAATGCAAAAAACCATTCCGTCGACGCGCAGCAGTACCTGCGCGACAGCTATGCGCCCAAGGAGGTCATGGGCGTTTACCTGCAATATCAAAAGCAGCTCAAGCAAAACAACGCGCTCGACTTTGACGACCTGCTGCTGTGCGTCCACCGGCTGTTTACGTCGTTCCCCGAGGTGCTGGAAAAATATCAAAAAAAGTTTTCCTATATTCTGGTCGATGAATATCAGGACACCAATTTGGTGCAATACCACATCGTGCAGATGCTCGCAAAAGCGCATCGAAACATCTGTGTGGTGGGCGACGACGACCAGAGCATCTATGGCTGGCGCGGCGCGGACATCCGCAACATCCTTGAGTTTGAAAAGGACTTTCCCGGCGCGGCGGTCATCCGGCTGGAGCAGAACTACCGCTCCACCGGCGCCATCCTCAGCGCGGCCAACCGGATCATTGCGCACAACCGCGGCAGGAAGCCCAAGAAGCTCTGGACGGCCGGCGGCACGGGCGAACCGCTCGATTTATATGAGGCAATGGATGAACGCGACGAGGCCAACCGCGTCTGCAGCCGCATCCTGCAGGGGACGCGTTACGGCGACCGCAGCTGCAACGACTACGCCATCCTTTACCGTACGCATGCGCAGAGCCGCGTGCTGGAAATGTACTTGAAAAGCTATGATATCCCCTATCGCGTTTACGGCGGCACGTCGTTTTTTCAGCGCGCGGAGGTCAAGGACATCCTGTCTTACCTGCGCTTAATGCACAACCCCAACGACGACGTGGCGTTTTTGCGCATCATCAACGTGCCGCGCCGCGGTATCGGCAACGCGGCTGTTTCCGCGCTTTCCGAACATGCCGCCGCAAACGGGCTGCCGCTGTTTCCCGCGCTGACGACGCTGCCGGCGGATGCGCTGCCGCGTCACCGCGCCAAGCTCGAGGCCTTTTATGAAATCATGCAAAGCGTATATCGCGAGCTGGGCAACCGTTCGCTTGCCGATGTAACGGAGCTTCTGCTCGACGCCATTGGTTACGACGCGTATCTGCGCGAGGACAAAAAGGAAAACTATGAGGTGCGTGCGGACATCGTCAATGAATTCGTCGGCTATATCCGTGAATTCACCGCCGGCGTCAACGAGGCCGAAACCGACCCGCTCCAGTCCTTTCTGGAGACCGTCGCGCTGTTTTCTCAGGCGGATGACGTGGACGGACAAAACGGGCGCGTTGCGCTGATGACGCTGCATTCGGCAAAGGGCCTCGAATTCCCCATTGTATTTTTGACCGGACTCGAGGAGGGCCTTTTCCCCTCTTCCCAGTCGTCTTTCGAACCGGAAAAGCTCGAGGAGGAGCGCCGGCTATGCTATGTCGGCATCACGCGCGCAATGGAGCAGCTGCATATAAGCTATGCGCGAAGCCGCATGATGTACGGCAAGATCAACCCGTGCATGCCGTCGGTATTTTTGCGCGAACTCGGCGACGCGCTGCCACAGCAAAGCCGCCCGCAGCCACGCCACGCCCCCGCGGCCAAGCCTGCGTTTACGCAGCCGGCCCCCATGCACACCCTGACCCCGCAGGAGCGCATAAAGCAGCCCGTGCCGCGCATCCGTCTCGGCGAACAGCCGGCCCCCGCGGTCGCCGCGGCCGCAGTCGCCAACCTGCGCGAGGGCATGCGCATTTCGCACAACGCCTTTGGAAACGGCACGGTGCTCTCCGTCAGCGGCGCAGGCAGTTCACAAATTGTGGAAATCGCCTTTGACAGTGGAGCAAACAAGAAATTTGCCGCGGCCTACGCACCTATAATCAAACTGGAGGATTCGCCCGCATGACACGGCAGGAGGAACTGGTTGCCCTGCTCAACCGATACAACCAAGCTTATTATGCAAGCGACGCACCGCTGATTTCCGACGCGGAATATGACGCGCTTTACGACGAGCTGCTTTCGCTCGAGAAGGAAACCGGCTTGGTGCTGCCGGACTCGCCCACGCGGTCAATCGGCGCGAGCGCGACGGCGTTCTTGCCGCACACGCACATTGCAAGGCTGTACAGCCTCGACAAGGTGCGTTCCTTTGACGCGCTGCGCGAGTGGGCCGCGCGCGTGGAACGGCTCTGCGGCGGCCTCGGGCAGCCGCGCTATGCGCTCGAGTACAAGTTTGACGGTTTGACTGTGAACCTCACCTATGAAAACGGCCGACTGGTTCAGGGCGCAACGCGCGGAAACGGGGTGACCGGCGAGGGCATACTCGAGCAGCTCGCGACCATTCAAAGCCTGCCGCGCGCGATTCCGTTTACGGGGCGCATGGAGGTGCAGGGCGAATGCATCATGCGATTGTCCGTGCTGGCCGCCTATAACGAAACGAGCGACGAACCGCTGAAAAACGCGCGTAACGCCGCGGCCGGCGCGCTGCGCAATCTCGACCCGCGCGTGACCGCCGCGCGTAATCTCGACTGCTTCTGCTACAACGTGGGCTATATTGAGGGTAAGGCGCTGCGCGAACAGAGTGATATGCTTGCGTTTCTCGCCGAAAACGGATTCCCCATCAGCCCCTATGTCCGTTATTGCGACAGTGTGGATGCGCTGATGCAGGAAATCGATTCGGCGGGCGACACGCGCGGCGCGCTGGATTTTCTGATCGACGGCATGGTGGTCAAGGTGACCAGCTTTGCGCTGCGCGAGGCGCTGGGGGAAACGGAAAAATTCCCGCGCTGGGCCGTGGCGTTTAAATTCGCGTCCGAGGAAACGACCTCCACCGTGCTCAACGTGACCTGGGAGGTCGGGCGCACGGGCAAACTGACGCCGCTGGCGCACCTCGCGCCCGTGGAGCTTGCGGGAGCGACCATCCGCCGGGCCACGCTGAACAACTATGACGACATTCTGAGAAAGCGCGTGGGAATCGGTTCGCGCGTATTTCTCCGCCGCAGCAACGACGTGATTCCTGAAATTCTGGGAAGCGTGCCGGACGATAAGCCGGAGCGGCCCGTGGAGCAGCCCGTCCGCTGCCCGCAATGCGGCGCGCACGTCGAGCAGCGGGGCGCGCACATGTTCTGCACCAATTCGCTGTCCTGCAAAGCGCAGATCAAACTGCGCATCGCACACTATGCTTCGCGCAACGCAATGGATATCGGGACCCTAAGCGACAAAACGGCCGGGCAGCTGATCGAGGCCTTCGGCATCTCAACCATCCCCGAGTTGTATGGACTGACCGCCGAGTCGCTTGCCGCACTCGACCGTTTTGGCAAAAAAAAGGCCCAAAATCTCATCGACGCGCTCGAGGAGAGCAAACGCCGTCCCCTGGGCGCGTTCCTGTTCGCGCTCGGCATTCCAAACGTAGGCGTAAAGACCGCGCGCGACCTTGCAAAGCGCTTTGGCACGTTGGAAGCCGTGCGCGCCGCCGCGCGCGAGCCGCTACTCGACGTTCCGGAAATCGGGGAGGTCGTCGCCGACAGTATCCTGGCGTTCTTCTCCGACCGCTCGATTGCCGCGCAGATCGACGCGCTGCTTGCCCACGGCGTTTCGCCCGCACCGGAGGTAAGCGCGGGCGACGACGCGCCGCTTGCAGGCATGACCTTCGTTGTGACCGGCGCCCTGCCCACGCTTGGACGGCGGGAGGCCGAGGCGCTCATCGACAAGCACGGCGGCAAGGCGGCGGCCGGCGTAAGTAAAAAAACAAGTTTTGTTCTGGCCGGTGAGAACGCAGGCGGCAAGCTCGATAAGGCCCGCGCGCTCGGTATTCCCGTAATCGACGAGCCGGAACTGATGCAAATGATTGGAGAGTTACGCACATGAGACTCGGCAAACTGGATAATGACGAGCTGGAACGGCTGGTATTGAATAAATTTAAATGCACGCGGCCCGAATCGCTCTGCGCACCCGGCGTTGGACGGGATTGTGCGACGCTCGATCTGATGGGCGATCTGGCCGTGCTCAGCTGCGATCCCATCACGTCGGCGGGAATCGCGCACCTTGGCCGTCTGAGCGTGCATGTCTGCTGCAACGACGCGGCGGCCGCGGGCGCGGAGCCCGTGGGGTTGCTTGTCACGCTGCTGGCCCCGTCCAGCGCAACCGACGGCGACATTGGCCGCGTTGCCGACGATCTTGCGGCGGCCGCGGAGCAGGCGGGCGTGGATATTCTCGGCGGGCACACGGAGGTGACGGATTCCGTAACGCGCTTTGTCACCTGCGCAAGCGTGATTGCCCGGATGCCGAAAAACGGCGCGCTGCGCGGGCTTCGGCCGGGCGACGACCTGGTCATGACCAAATGGGCCGGGCTCGAGGGCACGTCCATTCTGGCGGGTGATTACGCCATGCGCTTAACCGCCCTGACGCGCGCTGAGCTTGACGAGGCGTTGGCGCTGGCGCGCTATCTGAGCGTTGTGCCGGAAAGCCGCGTGGCCATGCAAAACGGCGCGACCGCCATGCACGACGTAACCGAAGGCGGCATCCTTGGCGCGGCATGGGAAATGTCCTATACCGGCGGCTGCGGCATCCGGCTCGTGCCCGAGCGTATTCCTGTACTGCCTGTCACAGACAAAATCTGCGCCGCGTTGTCCCTCGATCCGCTGCGGCTCATCGGCAGCGGCAGCATGCTCATCGCCTGCGCAGACGGCGGGGCGCTTGTATCCGCGCTCGCCGCGGCCGGCATTCCCGCAACATGCATCGGCAAAGCGGAGGGGCGCGGGCTTACCGCGCAAAACGGCGCAGCGATCATGCCTCCGGGTGCGGATGAAATCTATCGGTTATCCCTTGTCGAATAACCGATTGCGTGTTATAATAGTTTGATTGTGCCCTCATTTGGCAGCAGGGCGTTTGTCAGGGTTCCCGCGTTGTGCGTTGCCGCCCCCTTCGGCATGACGGGGGACGGCGCGCCGGGCAGCGGATGTTATAGAACTTTGCAATCGGGGGAAAACGGATTATGTACAGCATGACCGGCTATGGAAAGGGCGCCGCCCAGTGCGACGGACGCGAGCTCACGGTAGAACTCAAAAGCGTCAATCACCGCTATCTGGATATCGGCATGCGCCTCCCCCGCCACCTTGCCTTTTTGGAGGACGTCATTCGCAGGTCGCTTGGCGAAGGGCTTTCGCGCGGCCATGTGGACGTATTTGTTAACTATCGCAACGACCGCAGCGACGCGCGAACCGTATTTGTCGACGTACCGTTGCTTTGCGCGTATGTCACCGCTTCGCGCGCGGCCAACGGGCAGCTTGGATTACATGACGATCTTGGCCTGAGCGCCGCGTTGCGTCTGCCCGATGTGACCGAGGTGCGGGAGACCGGCGAGGATCCTGACGAGGTCACCGCGCTCGCAGCGGCTGCGTTGAACCAAGCCGTCCGTGCGCTCAGGGAAATGCGGCTGATCGAGGGGGGGCGGCTGAAAGCGGACCTTTCCATGCGCGCCGACACGGTGCTGCGGCTCGCCGGGGACATCGCCCTGCGCGCGCCGCTGGTCGTAGAGGAATACCGCGCCAGGCTCAACGAGCGCATTGCGGTTCTGCTTGGTAAGGCCGAGGTCGACGAGGCGCGCCTGGCCACGGAGGTTGCGCTGTTTGCCGACCGGGCGAGCATTGACGAGGAGATTGTGCGCCTTGGCAGCCACGTGGCGCAGATGAAGCTGTTGCTCGACAGCGTTGAACCCGCCGGCCGCAAGCTGGATTTTGTCGTGCAGGAGATGAACCGGGAGTTCAACACCATCGGCAGCAAGGCAAACGATGCCGCGCTGACCAATCTGGTGCTGGCGGGCAAGGCGGAGATTGAGAAAATCCGCGAGCAGGTGCAAAATATCGAATGACGCGCCGTATGCGTCCCGGGAGGATGGAATATGAATTTTCGGCTGGTCAACATCGGTTTTGGCAATATCGTTTCGGCAAACCGCGTGATTGCCATCGTCAGCCCGGAATCCGCGCCCATCAAACGCATTGTGCAGGAGGCGCGCGAATCCGGCCGGTTGATCGACGCAACCTGCGGCAGGCGGACGCGTGCGGTGGTCATCACCGACAGCGACCATGTGATTCTTTCGGCCATCCAGCCGGAGACCGTTGCAAACCGGCTCGACGCCAAGCTTGACGAGGACATCGAATAATCATCGGGGGGATAAAGTGTATGAATCAGACGCGCAGAGGACTTTTGCTGGTGGTATCGGGTCCGGCGGGCGTTGGCAAGGGTACGGTGGACAATTCGCTGTTGATGCGCAACAGCAGTATCCGCATGTCCGTCTCAGCCACAACGCGCAAGCCGCGCCCCGGCGAGATCGACGGCATCCATTATTTTTTCAAATCGGAAGAGGAGTTCCGGCGCATGATCGACGAGGGTGCCTTTCTGGAATATATGCATGTGTTCGGCACCGATTATTACGGCACGCCAAGAAGTTTTGTTGAGGAGGAGCTTGCCGCCGGACGCAATGTTATATTGGAAATTGACGTGCAGGGCGGCATGAAAGTCAAGGCCGCCTATCCCGATGCGGTGCTTATTTTTATTGCGCCGCCGTCGATGTCGGAGCTCAAGACCCGGCTCATCGGCCGCGGAACCGAAACGCCGGAGAATATTGATAAGCGCTTTGTCACCGCGTTTGCCGAGGTGGAATGCGCGAAGAATTATGACTATGTCGTCATCAACGACGTGTTGGACGTTGCTGTCGGCCGCGTGGAAAGCATTATTTCCGCCGAGCGTTGCCGATGCAGCCGGAACAAGACGTTTTTAACGGGACTGAAAGGAGCCAATATTTCACTATGATGAACCTGCCTTTGAATGAGCTGGTTGAAAAAGCCGGCTGCCGCTATATGCTGGTGACCGCCGTTGCGCAGCGCGCACGTCAACTGCAAGCCGACCCCGAACGTCTGGGCGACCGAAAACCCGTCTCCGTTGCCGTGGACGAGCTGTATCACGACGATCTCACGCTCGAACCGCCAAAGGAGTACTATCAGGACTGACCCATCCTGCGGCCAGCACTTTGCAGAATCGACGCACCAGCCCGCTTGCGGGCTTGCGTCAGTTTTGGGAGGAGGTGACGTCAGCCCCATGTACTGCGAGGTTCTTGTTGATATTGCACACGCCAATGTGGACAGGCTGTTCACCTACCGCGTGCCGGAGGAGCTCTCCGTTGCGCCGGGACAGCGCGTTGCCGTGCCGTTTGGCAATGGGAACGCGTATAAGGAGGGCTTTGTCATTGCGCTCAAACCGGATTATTCCGGTACGCACGCCGTCAAAAATGTTATCCGCGCGCTTGAGCCATATACCGTACTGTTGCCCGAACAGCTTGCCCTGGCGCAATGGATGCGCAGCGGCTACAACTGTTTGCTCGTCGACGCGCTGCGGCTGATGATCCCCGCGCAATTACGCGGCGAGCGCGTGCATGAAAAAACCGAGCGCACCGTGCGGCTTCCCGCCGGCGCGGACGCCCGGGCCCTGCTTGATTCGCTGCGCGCCAAGGACGGCAAAGTCCGCGCGCCGAAACAATACGAGGTTTTGGAACTGCTTGCGTCGTCCGGCGCAGAGACGCGCGTATCCGATATCCGCGCGTTCATTCCAAATAGCGGCGCAGCGATATCCGCGCTCGTCCGGCGCGGATATCTCGCGGAGGACGCGCATGTGACGTTCCGCCGTCCGGCCGCGGGTATGGAGCGGCATCCCCCTGCGCAGGCGGCGCTCTCCGACGCGCAGCGCGCGGCGGTAAACGCCGTAGACGACGCCATGGCCGGCGCGCAGGGAACTTTTTTGCTGCATGGGGTCACGGGCAGCGGCAAGACCGAGGTATATATGCACTGCATTGCGCGCTGCCTGCTTTCAGGCAGGCAGGCCATCATGCTTGTGCCGGAGATCGCGCTTACGCCGCAGACGGTCGGCCTGTTCCGTTCCCGCTTTGGCGACAGGGTCGCCGTGCTGCACAGCCGTTTGTCCGCAGGCGAGCGGTTCGACGAGTGGCGGCGAATCCGGCTGGGCAAGGCCGTCGTGGTCGTAGGCGCGCGCAGCGCCGTCATGGCGCCGTTGACAAACCCCGGCCTGATCGTCATCGACGAGGAGCACGAGTCCAGCTACCAAAGCGAAACCTCGCCGCGCTACCATGCCGTGGACGTGGCCGCATACCGGGCAAAGCTCGCCCGCGCAACGCTGCTGCTGGGCAGCGCAACGCCATCGCTGCTGTCCTATTTCCGCGCGCAATCCGGCCGGTATACCCTGCTGGAATTGCCCGAACGCGTGCTGCGGCGGCCAATGCCCGAGGTGGAGATTGTGGACATGCGCGAGGAATTTCTCGCCGGCAACAACAGCATTTTCAGCGCAAGCCTCGCGCGGCAGCTTAAAGAATGCCTGCAAACAGGCAAGCAGGCCATGCTGTTCATCAACCGCCGCGGCTACTCCACATTCGTTTCATGCCGCGCATGCGGGCATGTGGTGCAGTGCTCCAACTGCGACATCTCCATGACCTATCATAAGGGGGAAAACCGCATGCGCTGCCATTTTTGCGGCGCGAGCCGGCCGCTGCCGCAAACCTGCCCCGTGTGTGGCAAGCCGTTTATCAAGTATTTCGGCGTCGGCACCGAGCAGGTCGAGGAACAGCTTCGCGCACGCTTCCCCAAGGTTACGTCCCTGCGCATGGATACCGATACCATGCGGCGGAAGGACGCGATGCAACGGTTGCTGCAGGCTTTTTCGCGCAATGAGGCGCAGGTGCTCATCGGCACGCAGATGATCGCAAAAGGACACGATTTTCCCAATGTAACGCTGGTGGGCGTGATTGCGGCCGACGCAACGCTTTGCATTCCGGATTACCGCAGCACGGAGCGGACGTTCCAGCTGTTAACGCAGGTATCGGGCCGCGCCGGGCGCGATGAGAGCGCGGGCAGGGTAATCATTCAAACCTATTCCCCCACCCATCCCGCCATCCGATATGCACGCAACCACGATTACAAAAACTTTTTCGCCTATGAGCTGAATGAGCGCAGGAAAGCCCTGTTCCCACCGTATTCGCTGTTTGTGCGCGTTCTGTTTACAGGCATTGACGAAGAGGCGCTCGCCGCGGCGGGAACCATCTATGCCAACAGGCTGCAGCAGCGTCTGCACGCGTTGCTGGGAACCGGAGGCGCGCATGATCTCCTGCTGTTTTGCGCCTCTCCCGCCCCCATCCGCCGCAAGCGCGGCAGCTACCGTTATCAGGTGCTGATCAAGCTGATGCGCACCGCACGCACCGCGGAGGCCATCCGGCTGATTTACGCGTTTGCAGCCGAGCAGCGCAACGAACTGCCCGCAATGGTTGAGGTTAATCCGCAGGATATGCTGTAAAGGAACGATCATGGAACAACAATCATCCAAACAAAAAACCAACTGGAAGCTCATCGGCATGCTTGCGCGCGAAAACCGCGCGCGCCTGATCTTTGGCACGCTTTGCACGCTGCTGGCCGCCGGGTTTGCGTTTGCCATTCCGTTTGTAACGAGCTTTACGCTCGATTATGTCATCCAGGGCCTGCCCGGGGAAATTCCGGAAGCGCTGCGCGCGTGGCTCAACGTCCGGGGCGGGCGGGATTTCCTTGTAGAGCGCCTGTACCTGTGCGGCCTGGCGCTGCTTATGCTGACGCTGTGCAACGGACTGTTCACGTTTCTGCGCCGCCGCGAGATCGCCTATACCTCCGAGGGCGTAAGCAAATCCCTGCGCGACCGGCTCTACCGGCACCTTGAGGACGTGCCTTACGACTATCACAAGCATACGAGCACCGGCGATCTGGTGCAGCGCTGCACCTCCGACGTGGATACTGTCCGCCGCTTTATCAGCATGCAGCTAATGGAGATTGTGCGCACCGTCTCCATGCTCACAATCGCCGCGGGCGTGATGTTTTCCATCCATCCGCGCATGGCGCTGTGCTCCACGGCGATCATGCCGTTTTTAACGCTCAGTTCGTTTATCTATTTTAACGCCGTGCGCAGGCACTTCACCGCGTCCGACGAGTCGGAAGGACGGTTGTCCGCAATGCTGCAGGAGAACCTGACCGGCATGCGCGTGGTGCGCGCTTTTGGCCGCCAGCGCGACGAGATTGCGCGCTTTACCGCCTGCAATGCCGAATACCGGGACAAAACCTTCCTGCTCAACCGCCTGCTCGGCTTCTACTGGGGTTTTTCCGACAGCGCCGGATATCTGCAGATTGCCATATCGCTCGTGGCGGGCGTGCTGTTTGTATGCCGCGGCGCGTTCACGCTCGGCAATGCCGCGCTGTTTGCCACCTATACCGCCATGCTGACATGGCCCGTGCGTCAGCTTGGGCGCATTTTAGCCGATATGGGAAAGGCCTCCGTCTCGCTCAAGCGGCTTGACGAAATCCTTTCCTCCCCCGTTGAAACCGAGCCCGGCAGGGCGCTCACACCCGATTTAAACGGTGACGTGGTCTTCGACCATGTCTGCTTTGGCTACGACCGCTACGACGATGTCCTGCGCGATATCACCTTCACCGCGCGCCCCGGCCAGACCATCGGCATCCTTGGGGCCACTGGCTCCGGCAAAACCAGCCTGGTGCAGCTACTACAGCGGTTGTATACGGTCACCGCGGGCAGCATCACCATCAACGGCGTCAATATCAACGACATCGAGCACGGGCATCTGCGCAAAAACATCGGCATCGTTCTGCAGGAGCCGTTCCTGTATGCGCGCACAATTATGGAAAACATCCGCATCGTCGATCCCTCGGCCGGCGAGCAGCGCGTCTATGAGGCCGCCCGGGCCGCCTCCGTTCATGATGTAATCCGCTCGTTCGACGCGGGCTATGATACGGTCGTGGGCGAGCGGGGCGTCACGCTCTCCGGCGGACAGCAACAGCGCGTGGCCATTGCGCGCACATTGATGCAGAACGCGCGCATCCTTGTATTTGATGATTCCATGAGCGCCGTAGACGCGGAAACCGACGCTGCCATCCGCCGCTCGCTTTCCGCACTGCACCACGACGGCATCATGTTTTTAATCTCGCATCGCATTGCGACCCTGCGCCGTGCGGACCTCATACTCGTGCTCGAAGGCGGCGGGATTGTACAGCGCGGAACGCACGATGTGCTGATGCGCGCGGAGGGGCTCTACCGCCGCATCGCCGCAATCCAGGATGTTTTGGATGAAGATACAAATGCGCGGGATGCGCTTGTGAAAGGAGGCCGACGCGCATGATTCCGCAGGAGGAACAGGATTTTTCCGCAAAAAAGGTTGACGGCAGGCTGTGGAAGCGGCTGTATCATTATGCGCTGCGCAACCATGCGCTCGTGGCCGTCGTCCTTGCAACGCTGGTGCTCGTGGCTCTGGTCGACGTGCTGTATCCGCTGTTTACAAGCTACGCCATCGACCGCTTTATCGTGCCGAAAACTACGGACGGGCTCGCCGCCTTTGCCATCGTCTATGCGTTGACCATCCTGCTGCAGGGGCTTGGCGTGATCACGTTCATTACGGTTTGCGGCAAGCTTGAAATGCGCATGTCCTACGACATCCGGCAGGACACGTTTTTACGGCTGCAAAACCTCTCGTTCTCCTTTTACGACCGCACGCCCGTGGGGTATATCATGGCGCGCATGGTCTCCGACGTGGCGCGGCTTTCGGAGCTGGTTGCCTGGAGCCTGGTCGACGTGCTCTGGTCGCTGTTCTACATTCTCGGCAGCATGGTCTCGATGTTTCTGCTTTCCTGGAAGCTGGCGCTCATCGTACTGGCCGTGCTGCCGCCGCTGGCGCTTGTGAGCGTCTTTTTGCAAAAGCGCATGCTCCGGTATCAGCGGCAGGCGCGTAAGCAAAACTCCAGAATCACCAGCGCGTTCAACGAGGGCATCATGGGCGCGGTTACGACCAAGACGCTTGTGCGCGAACAGCAGAACGCCGATGAGTTTAACGGGCTAACCGTGCAGATGCGGCGCGTCTCGATCAGGAGCGCGCTGGTCAACGCGGCGTTTTTCCCCATCATTATCTCACTTGGCGCGGTCGGCACCGGGCTTGCGCTCACGCTCGGCGGCGCAGGCGTAATCGAGGGGGGAAGGGCGCTCATCGGCGCCATCAGCGCCGGCACGATGGTGGCGTTTATCTCCTATTCCACGCAGCTGTTCGACCCGATTCAGCAGCTTGCCGCAATCCTTGCCGAACTGCTCGGCGCGCAGGCTTCCGCCGAGCGCGTGCTGACGCTCATCGATACCGAACCGGATGTAACGGACGCCCCGGAGGTCATTGCAAAATATGGCGATATTCTGCACCCAAAAACGGAAAACTGGGAACCGATCACGGGCAATATCGATTTTGAGCGTGTCTCCTTTTCCTATCAGCGGGGCGAAACGGTGCTTGACGACTTTACCCTCCGTGTAAACGCCGGCGAGACCATTGCGCTCGTGGGTGAGACCGGCGCGGGCAAAAGCACCATCGTCAACCTGATCTGCCGCTTCTATGAGCCGACGCAGGGCCGGATCCTCATCGACGGCGTGGATTACCGCGCGCGCTCCCAGCTCTGGCTGCAAAACAACCTCGGCTATGTGTTGCAAACGCCGCATCTGTTTTCCGGTACAATCCGGGACAACATTGGCTTCGGCAGGCCGGATGCGACCATCGAGCAGGTGCGCGAGGCGGCACGGATGGTGCATGCCGACGCGTTTATCGAACGGCAGCCGCTTGGCTACGACACGCAGGTCGGCGAGGGCGGCGCGCTGCTTTCCACCGGCCAAAAGCAGTTGATCTCCTTTGCGCGCGTCGTGCTCAAGGATCCGCGCATCTTCGTGCTGGACGAGGCGACCAGTTCCATCGATACGCAGACCGAGCAGCTGATTCAAAGCGCTATCACGCGCATGCTCAGCGGACGCACCAGCTTCATTGTGGCGCACCGGCTCTCCACCATCCGTAGCGCGGACCGTATTTTGTCCATTCGCGGCGGACGCGTGGTTGAATCCGGTTCGCACGTGGAGTTGATGGCGCGCGGCGGCTACTATCACGACCTGTATACGCACCAGTTCCGCGAACAGCAGACGCTTTCTTCGCTATCCGGCAAGTAGCGCTTCGGCTGGCCGGGCCGGGCGATCGATATGAATTTATGGGGGATGGAGCTATGGAAATGGAATATTCCTGGATGACACTTTTCATCATTGCGCCGCTGGTCTTTCTGGGCGGTTTTGTCGACGCGGTCGCCGGAGGCGGCGGACTCATCGCGCTGCCGGCATACCTGATCGCGGGCTTTTCACCGTACCACGCCATCGCGACCAACAAGCTTTCGAGCAGCATCGGCACCGCGGTTTCGACGGGCCGGATGATCAAAAACAGATGCATCGACTGGCCGAGCGCGATTCCCTCGACCGTCCTGGCGGTGCTTGGCGCGGCTGCCGGCGCAAAGCTGATTCTGTCCATCGACGAGCGCATCATCCGGTATATGCTGCTCGTCATCCTTCCGCTTGCTGCAACTATTGTGCTGCGCAAGCGGGATCTTGGCGATGAGGTAACCCAATCCGTTGACCGGCGCAGGCAGTTTGCCATCGTGCTGCCAGCTTCGTTGATCGTCGGTATGTACGACGGGTTCTACGGCCCGGGCGCGGGTACGTTTTTATTGCTGGCATATACGCAGCTTGCCAAAATGCCGCTGCGCATCGCCTCCGGCAATGTAAAGATCGCGAACCTTTCAAGCAACATCGGCAGTCTGGCGGTGTTTTTGCTCAACGGACAGGCGGTAATCCCCATCGGGCTGGTTGCCGCGGCGTTCGGTATTGCCGGGCATTATATCGGCGCGGGTATGCTGCTCAAAAGCGGCACGCGCATCGTCCGGCCCATCATCATTGTGGTACTGGCGCTGTTGTTTATCCGCGTAATTTGTGATCTGGCCGGCGTGTAGGCGCTACGCCCCGCGCAGCGTACAGGTCCCGACCGCCGCACGGATGCGGTCAGCCGCCTCGCTGAGCGTGCTTGGCGGATGCGGCGCGGGGTCGTGCGCATCGCGCACGCGATACTGCTGCAAATAGAACCGCTCGCAGCCCTTGACCGGCAGCGTGGCGGCAACCGCGTCCTCGACCGTCAGCTGCGGCGCAAACGTGAGCCGGAATTCATGCGGTATGCCGCTGTTGCGCAAAAGCGCGACGCTTTTCAGGATCGCATCGGTATCCAGCTTGGCGTTTGCAATCTGCGCATATTTTTCCAGCGGCGCCTTGATATCCATTGCAACATAATCCACCAGCCCCTCGTACAAAAGCTGCTTGAGCGCCTGCGGCTTAGAACCGTTGGTATCCAGCTTGATCCGGCAGGAAAGCGCGCGCGCCTGACGGATAAACGCCTCCAGATTTTGCTGCAGCGTCGGCTCTCCGCCCGTGATTACAACGGCTTTGAGCAAGCCGCGCCGCTTTTCAAGATAATCGAACACCTCCGCCTCCGCAATCAGCGGGGTATCCGCGCCCAGGATGTGCCGGTTATGGCAGTATACGCAGTTAAAATTGCAATATGGCGTAAACACCACGGCGGCGGGCTGTCCCGGAAAATCTACAAATGAAGTTTTTTGAAATCCGGCAATCAGCATGCTTTCCTCCCCGTCTACGGTTGACCGGCGCACCTCGCCGACCCGCCGCATGCGACCCGTATGGAGAAATGGCCGCAAGCGGGTGAAGCGCCGCGGTCATTCCTCAAATATTTCGGCGTCAACGCGCGTTTGTCAGACGACAAATTTTTTGCGCATCATGTACTCTTCTTTCTTTCCCGGGTTATAATTTTGCACCGGGCGCAGATAGCCTACCACACGCGACCAGACCTCCGCCTCGCGTCCGCATTCCGGGCAGTTGAAATGCTCGCCGGCGATATAGCCGTGCGCATGGCAAACCGAGAAGGTCGGCGTGATGGAGATATACGGCATCTTATATTTCTCGAACGCGGAGCGGATAAGATTTTTACACGTTTCAATATCTTCCATGCGCTCGCCGATGTAAAGGTGCTGCACCGTGCCGCCCGTATAGAGTGACTGGAGCTCATCCTGCAAATCGCAGCATTCGAAAATGTCATCCGTATACCCCACGGGCAGCTGCGTGGAGTTGGTGTACATGGGTTCCTCGATTCCGGACTGAACGATCTCCGGATAGCGCGCCTTGTCCAGTTTTGCCAGCCGATAGCTCGTGCCCTCGGCCGGCGTGGCCTCCAGATTATAGCTGTGGCCGGTCTCCTCCTGAAACTCCATCATCAGGTCGCGCAAAAAGTGCATGACCTCCAACGCAAACGCGAGGCCGTCGGGGCTGCCGATGTCCTTGCCCAGGAAGTTGAGGCACGCCTCATTCATGCCGACCAGTCCAATGGTATTGAAATGGTTCGTCCAGTATTCGCCGGAGCGCGCTTTGATATTGCGCAGATAGAACTGCGAGTATGGATAAAGTCCCTGCTCGGTTTGGCGCTCGATGATCTTTCGCTTGATTTCAAGGCTGGTTTTGCCCAGCGCGGCGAGCTTACGCAGGCGCTCGAAAAAATCCTCCTTTGAGGTGGCCAGGTAGCCGATGCGCGGCAGATTGATCGAATACACGCCGATGCTGCCCGTCATGGGATTGCTTCCGAACAACCCGCCGCCGCGTTTTCTCAGTTCGCGCTTATCGAGCCTGAGGCGGCAGCACATGCTCACCGCATCCTCGGGCGACAGGTCGGAATTGATGTAATTTGCAAAGTATGGAATGCCATATTTGCAGGTGATGCGCATAAAGTCGTCCACCACCGGGCTCGACCAGTCAAAATCCTTTGTGATGTTGATGGTTGGGATCGGAAACGTGAACACACGGCCCTTGGCATCGCCTTCAAGCATTACGGCGCAAAACGCCCTGTTAAACAGATCCATCTGCTCCTGAAAATCGCCATAGGTTTTGTCCGTGCATACGCCCCCGATGATGACGGGCTGGTCCTTGATGGTGCCCGGCACCTTGATATCAAACGTCAGGTTGGAAAACGGGCACTGGAAGCCCACGCGCGTGGGAACGTTGATGTTGAACACAAACTCCTGCAGGCACTGGCGGATCTGCTCAAACGTCATGTCGTCATAGTAGACAAACGGCGCGCAATAGGTGTCGAACGAGCTCCAGGCCTGCGCGCCCGCCGTCTCGCCCTGCGTGGTGAAGGTGGAGTTGACGATCTGTCCCAAAAAGCTGCGCAGATGCTTGGCCGGCTTGCTTTCCACCTTGCCCTCCACGCCGCCGAACCCTTCCATCAAAAGCTGACGCAAATCCCAGCCCGCGCAATACGGGCCGAAAAAGCCGAGATCGTGGATATGCGCATCGCCGCTTTCATGCGCCTTGCAGATATCGATGGGGTAAACCTCATATAGCCAGTACTTCTTGGTGAACGCCTCGCGGACATAATTGTTGAGTCCATTGACGCTCTTTTGCATATTGGCGTTTTCCTTGACGTTCCAGTCCTTATCGTTGAGATAATCGCCGAACATATCGATGGTCGCGCCGATAAGCGCATTGATTTCGCGCGTACCGCGACGCTTTTCGCGATAAAGGATATATGCCTTCGCCGTGCGCGCATGCCCGGCCTCGATGAGTACCTTTTCAACGATATCCTGAATCCCCTCCACGTCCGGCAAACGATCCACATATTTCAACTCGGCAAGCCGTACGACCTCGTCCGTCAACCGCTCGGACAGTTCTTCATTCGTGCCGTTAACCGCCTGCGCCGCCTTCCAAATGGCGTTTTGAATCTTTGTGCGGTCAAAGCTTTCCCGCCTGCCGTCACGCTTTACAATCTGCTGGAACATGTTGTTTACCCCCGGTCTCTCCCTTTTTTCGCTTGATGCATACAAAGTGTACCCCATGGTACATTTTGTGTCAAGCGCCCGTTATGCATACCATATATTGATAAATATGGTGGATATACAGTGGAAAACTTATGTACGGACCATGAGCAGTCGGATAAAACCGCCTTTTTTCGGTCAATTTGGGAACTCTTGCAAAAGACGCTTGTGCTGAAAATGTATCCGGAGCGGGTGTTGTTTTGAATTTCTATAAGTTTTGTTTATAAATCGTTCATGATTTGAAAGGGTGTTTTTACACAAGATATATGGTTATCATGTTTCCTTACCACAACATATTGTGGTCTATGACCCGTTTTTTTCAGTCCGCCGCACGTCCAAACAGCAGATAATGGGTGCGGGATGCGACCCGCGCAGCATGTCGGCCGCACGTCATACCAGCCGCAGATACGCCGCCATGCCGCCGGTAACCGGCTTTTCGCGCCGATAGGAATACAGCCGCCCGTCCTCATAGGTGCACACGCCCATCATCTGGATGTGCTCCGGCAGAATCCCCGCCTCCAGGAATTGCGCGGCGGCTACCTGCCACAGGTCAACATAGGCCTTTCCCGGCATGCCCGCACGCAGGCATCGGGTATGGGGAAACGCTGAACGGAACGTTTCGCCAAGCCGCGCGTCGACTTCAAAATGCTCCGGACAGATGGACGGCCCCACGCCCGCATAGACGTCCTTTGCATCGGCGCCGAAGCAATCGCGCAGCATGCGAACAACCACGCAGCCAATTTTACCGAGCGCGCCGCGCCAGCCCGCGTGCGCAAGGCCGATCGCCCTTCTCACCGGGTCGACAAAGTAAAACGCCATGCAGTCGGCGTGTCCGGTTATCAGCGTCACGGCCGGGTCGTCGGTCACCAGTCCGTCGCACGGCGGCAACGGAGGCAGCGTCCAGCCCCTGCCGCAGTCGTTGCTGTCCACGCGCAGTACCGTCGTCCCATGTTCGTAGTTATCCATGACCATACTGCCCTCCGGAATCCCTTCCGCCTCACAGAAAATGCGGTGGTTCTGCATGGTTGTCGCGCGCGGCTCGCTTTCCTCGCGCGAAAAGCTAAGGTTGAGCGAAGACAGCGCGCCCGTGCTCACGCCGCCCGTTCGGGCTGAAAATCCATGGCGCACGCCCGGCAATGCGGAAAGCTGCGGCAACGTAAAGCCGCCAACCCCGGTTTCGCTCTCATGATATTGGAAACCGCGCGGGATTTGTTCCCACGCGGATAGAAAGGCGTGTCTGTCCATGTTACTTTTCATCAAGCAGGCGCTGTAACTCCTGCAAAAACGTCTGGGTGTCCTTAAACTCCCGGTATACCGATGCAAAGCGTACGTATGCGACCTCATCGACCGGCTTGAGGTTCTTCATCACGATCTCGCCAATGTCTGTCGTGCTGACCTCTGAGGCAAGGGTGTTGAACACCTCCCGCGTGATATCCTCCACCAGCTTGTCCTGCACGTCTGCTGCAATGGGCCGTTTTTCGCATGCCTTGCGCACGCCCATATGGATTTTTTCGCTGTCAAAGGGTTCCCTGCGGCCATCGCGCTTGACGACCATAATGGGAATCTCTTCAATCTTTTCATAGGTGGTGAAGCGTTTGCCGCAGTTGATGCATTCGCGCCGGCGGCGAATCGCACTGCCATCCTCCGTGGGCCGGCTGTCGATAACCTTGCTTTCCGTACTGGCGCAATATCTGCATTTCATATGAGAGATGCTCCTTTAATGTGATGGCGTGATTATTATGCAATATACCATACCCCGTTATGGACGAATGGTATCGTGTGCCGTCGTTTTCAGTTGCCGCAGAAACGGCGGGAAAACGGGCGGTTGAAATCCGCCGGAGGCGCACGTACCTATAGACACTTAGACGCTGTGTGAATATGATACCATATTTACAGATTGATTTCCACTAATATTACATCTTCCCCTATTTTTTTTATTTTGCAAAACGGGATAACCAGCTCCTCCGCGCTGCGAATCAGCCCAAAGAACCTGCACGGGCCCGGCACTACGATGGCCAGCACCGTTCCCGCGCATGCATCGAGTTCCAGATCACAGATCATGCCCAGCCGCGCGCCGTCGCAGACGTTGATAACCTCTTTATGCCGCAGTTCGCAGTAAGTTGTTTTTTCAAACACGCGCATTCGCCCCCCGCCGATATGCTATGACGAAAAAGGGCGAAATATGCTTGCGCATGGATTCGCCTGCAAATCGAAATAAACCGCCGTGTTATACGTAAAAAAGTATGGTATGATATGAAAACTGAAGTTTACAGGAGGAACCCCATATGGAACCGATCGTAGCGCCGGCCAAAATCGCCGGTATGGTAGTTTCCGCATTGCTCAGCGCAGGCGTTCCCATTGCGCTTGCCATCGTGTGGCACAAGCGGACCCGGGCAAAATGGAGCGCCGTTTTGGTTGGCGCAATCACATTTTATATTTTTGTCAATTTTCTGGAGGGCAGCCTGCACGCCTTTTGCCTTGGAATGATTACCGAAAACGCCGTATCGGCATTCTTGAAGGCAACGCCTTGGGCGTATATGCTCTATGCCGGGCTTGCCGCCGGCGTGTTTGAAGAGACCGGGCGGTTTGTTGCGTTCAAGTGGCTGCTGCACAAGCAGACCGGGCGTGAAACGGGCGTGATGTACGGGATTGGCCACGGCGGCATAGAAGCAATTTTGCTATGTTGCGTCGCCATGATCGGCAACGTTGCCTTTGCCGTATCGCTCAACGCCGCCGGCGCCGAGTCGGTGCTTGCGCAGGCGGGCGAACAGGCGGCGGCGGTGCAAAGCAGCATCGACGTTATGAAGCAAACGCCGGCCGCGATATTCTACGTTTCCGGCATTGAGCGTATGATTGCCGTCGCTTTGCATATTGCGTTATCCGTTCTGGTGTTTGCCGCGGCAAACCGGAAGGAATATTTCTTCCTCTTCCCGGTCGCCATCGTTTTACATGCGGCTGTGGATTGCTTCGCGGTGCTGTATCAATTGGGCGTAATCGCCAATATCTGGCTTATCGAACTGGGCGTGGGCGCAATGACCGTGCTGATTGGGCTTTATGCGCGGCGGGTCTATCATGCGGTCCGGCCGGAGATTCCTCCGGCTGCGCAGGCGTCGGACGCGGCATAGTCCAAATTATCCTGGAAAACGCATAATTAAGCGGCCGTTCGGGACTGCGGCGGCTTGGGATCTCACGCCTGCTGCGCGCCGCCGACGAAAAAGGGGGCGTTGCTCCGCCAATCCCGCAGCGAAAACATACAGGACGAACCACAATCTGTCAAAAGCGGCGACATGTGCGGTGGTTTTGACCCCCTGCCTGCGGCAAAACCGGCAACCGTCGCAGCCGTTCGAGGCGGTTGGTTGCATGAAAAATCCGCGCGTACCGTGCGCCGACGACGAAAAGCAACGTTTTTTACAGCTGAAAGCCCCGGCAAATACCGGGGCTTTCCACAATAAAGATTTCCTGAACTATTTTTTATTGTCCACGATCCGCTCGCGAATTTTGGCGGCCTTGCCCGAGCGTTCACGCAGATAGAAGAGCTTCGCCCGGCGCACAACGCCGTGGCGCACGACCTCGATGCGGCCGATACGGGGGCTGTTGTATGGGAACGTGCGTTCCACGCCCACGCCGTAGGAAATACGGCGCACGGTAAAGGATTTCCTTACGCCGCCGCCCTGAATCTTGATAACGACGCCTTCAAAGTTCTGTAAACGCTCGCGGTTACCTTCGATAACCTTCACGAATACGCGAACCGTGTCGCCAACCTGCAGCTCCGGCAAATCCGTTCGAAGCTGCTCTTTTTCCAGTTCTCTGATGATGTCCGACATTTGAATATTCTCCTTTCATTTGCAGACGTTCTTATCCGATGCCGGACAGCGGACCGCCCCAATGTCACGAACGCGATTATACCACGCGCCGCATGCCAAATGCAAGTCATTTTTTGCCCGGTTTCCCGGTCTTTCCCGCCAGGGCGTCCCGTGTTTGTCGCGGCAGCCTTTCAAGCAGATCCGGCCGCCGGGCAAGCGTTTTTTGATACGCCTGCTCGCGCCGCCATGCCTGAATGTTGGCATGGTGGCCGTTGAGCAGAATCTCTGGTACTTTCAGGCCGCGGAATTCCGCCGGACGCGTATACTGCGGGTACTCGAGCAAGCCGTTGTTGAACGATTCGTCCTCCGCGCTGTCGGCGCAACCGAGCACGCCGGGAATAAAACGGCTCACGCAGTCAATCAGCACCATCGCCGGCAGTTCGCCGCCGGTCAGCACATAGTCGCCAATGCTGATTTCCTCATCCATGATGGTCATGACGCGCTCGTCCACGCCCTCATAGTGGCCGCACAGCAACAGCAGCCGCGGCTCGTCCGCAAGCTCCCGTGCCAGCGCGGTGGTCAGCACCCGGCCGCGCGGGCTCAGCAGAATCCGCCTTGCAGACGCGCCGGAAAGCACCGCGTCCACGCAACCGAAAATGGGCTGCGCCATCATCACCAGCCCCGCGCCGCCGCCAAACGGATAGTCGTCCGCCTTTTTGTGCCTATTGTCCGTATAATCGCGGATGTTGTGCGTGCGGATATCGAGAAATCCGCCCGCCTGCGCGCGGCCAAGCATGCTGGCCGTCAGCACGCCGGCAAACATTTCTGGAAACAGCGTAAGAATGTCAATCCGCAAATAGCCCGACCTCCTGCAGAACGTCCGCATGCAGCACGATGCGCCCGTTGTCGATATCCACGGTATGCAGCACCTTTTTAAGCGCGGGAACCATCAGCCTGCCACCGTCGATTTCATACACGTCGTTTGCCCCCGTTTCCAGCACGTCGGTCACCTTTCCATAGGCATTGCCCGCCGTGTCCATAACCTCGCAACCGACCAGTTCCGCAATAAAATACGTGTCCGGCGGCAGCCGCTTTGCATGCGCGCGGTCCACACACAAATAGGCGCCGGCAAGCAGCGCCGCTTCCTCCGGCGCATCAATGCCCGCGATGTGCAGGATCACCGCGCCCGGTTGCAGCCGGACATTGGACAGCGCCACGGGCGCATATTCACCGCGGCGCTCCAGATAGCACGATTGCATGCCCGTGAAACGTTCGGCATCGTCCGTCAGCGGCAGCGTCTTGACGTCGCCGCGCACGCCGTGCGCGCGCACAATATGCCCGATGCGCAGATATTCACGCCTGCTCAACGATCTCGACCATGTACTTACAGTCTTCCTTGACGCTTGCCGCCTTCACAACCGTGCGGATGGCCTTGGCAATGCGCCCCTGGCGGCCGATGACCTTTCCCATATCCGGCTGGGCGACCGACAGCACAAGGACCGTCTCGCCCCCATCCTCTTTTGTGGTCACCGTTACGGCGTCCGGGTTATCCACCAGGCTCTTTGCAATAAAGCGTACCAGCTCTTCCATTTCCATTCCTCAGCCGACCGGCTTACGCTCGATTGCACCGCTCTTTTTGAGCAGCGCGCGCACGGTTTCCGTGGGCTGCGCGCCCTTCCTGATCCACTCTGCGGCGGCTTCGTTGTTGACCTTGAGCTCCACGGGCTCGGAAATGGGATTGTAGTAGCCCAGTTCTTCAACAAACGCGCCGTCGCGCGGGGCGCGGGAATCCGCAACCACGATCCGGTAGAAAGGGGCTTTTTTGGCGCCCATGCGGCGCAGTCTGATCTTCAGCATTGTTTGTTTTCCTCCAACGTAAAATATCGTCCGTTTCTTATTCTGGCAAAGAACGGTTCAAAGAACGCCACATCTATGTCGGCCGGTACAAAAGCACGGCTGGATGTCGTCTTGCGGAAGCCTTGCCCTCCATGCTTGGAATCGCGCTCCCGGGAAGTCAAATTATGAAATGCCGCGGCACGGCCGTCCCGGCGGGAGAGCGGCTGTGGACGGAGCTCCTGAAAAATCGTCAAAAACCGAACGGGAAGCCGCCGCGGCGCCCCTTCTTTTTGAATTTGCCGCCCGAAAGCTGCTTCATCATCTGCCGGGAAGCGTTGAACTGATTCATCAGGCGATTGACCTCCTGCACGCTTGTGCCGCTGCCGCGCGCGATGCGCTTCCTGCGGCCGGCGGTCAGGATGTCCGGATTGGCGCGCTCCTTTTTGGTCATGGAGCGGATGACCGCCTTGGTACGCTCCAGCGCTTGATCGTCAATCTCCACGCCTTTGAGCCGCCCTGCGTTCATGCCGGGGATCATCTTTACGATGTCCTCCATGCTGCCCATCGACTGCATCTGCTCCATCTGGTCAAGAAAGTCGTCAAGCGTAAACGCGTCGGTCTTCATCTTTGTGATAAGCGCCGCGGCCTTTTTTTCGTCAAACGCGCTCTGCGCCTTCTCGATCAGGCTCAATACGTCGCCCATGCCGAGTATGCGAGATGCCATGCGGTCCGGATAAAACGGCTCGATATCCGTCGGCTTCTCGCCTACTCCCGCAAACTTGATGGGCTTGCCCGTCACCTGCCGGACCGAGAGCGCCGCGCCGCCGCGCGTATCGCCGTCGAGCTTGGTTAAAATCACGCCGGTGAGCGGAATCGTCTCGTCAAACGTCTTGGCCACGTTGACCGCGTCCTGCCCCGTCATTGCGTCCACAACAAGCAGGATTTCCACAGGGCGCACGGCCTCGACGATGCGTACGAGCTCGTCCATCATATCGCCGTCGATATGCAGCCGGCCCGCAGTATCGAGGACGACCACATCCCGAAACGTGCGCTTTGCTTCCTCCACCGCCTCGCGCGCCGTTTTGACCGGAGCCTGCGTACCGCGTTCAAACACGGGAATGCCAGCCTTTTCACCCACAACCTGGAGCTGGGTAATCGCCGCGGGACGGTAGATGTCGCACGCGGCGAGCAACGGGGCCTTTCCGTATTGCTTTTGCAGCAGCGCGCCAAGCTTGCCGCACATGGTCGTTTTCCCCGCGCCCTGCAGGCCGGCCATGAGGATGACCGCAGGCTTTGCGCTGCCAAAATCGAGCTTGGCGTTTTCGCCGCCCATGAGCGCCGTCAGCTCCTCGTTGACGATACCGACGACCTGCTGGCCCGGCGTAAGGCTTTCGAGCACCTCGTGCCCGACCGCGCGGGCGGTAACCCGCTTGACGAACTCCTTGACCACAAGGAAGTTGACGTCCGCCTCCAGCAGCGCGAGCTTGATTTCGCGCATTGCCTCGGTCACGTCCTTTTCCGAAAGCTTGCCGCGCCCCGTCAGTTTTTTGAATACGGTTTGCAGCTTTTCGGAGATGCCCTCAAACGCCATCGTCAACCTCCCAGAGTTCCGCAAGCCCGGTCAATTTTTTCCGTATTGCCGGATCGTCCGCCATACCCGACAGTTCGTTTACCAGCTCCCGCGTACGCGTTGTCCGCTCGATCAGCCGCAACCTCCGCTCCATTTCGTTAAGCTCCGTTTCCGCGCGCGCAATCGCCTCGCGTACCGCCTGCCGGCTGACGCCCTCGCGCTCGGCAATCTCCGAGAGCGAGCAATCTTCATATGCATATTGCCGGGCAAGCGAGGCCTGCCGCGGCGTTAAGAATGCGCTGTACCAGTCCAGCAGCCGACCAAATGTAATCAGTCTGTCCATATTGTCACACACCTGTAAAGGTTTCTTGCTTTACACCCTGTTCATTATACGATGATTCAAAGATTTGTCAAGCCGCATTTTGCGCCGCCGGTACGGTTTATCTGCAGGCCCGCAGATCGGCAGAGGCGGCAGCGGATCATTGCATTCGCTTTTTCTGCATGATATGATGATATTGTAACAGTTGTCTGCAATGCGTGTATTTCAACCCGCGCCCGGTTTGCATGGTTGTATTGTTGCCGCACGGCAGGGTTTTGCGTTGTTTTCAACAGGAAAATACCTTATATCATGGCTCCTAACAAAAAAACAGGGAGGAAAGGGAGGAATCTGATTTATGAAACAACGGTTTATCACGCCGGCGGCATGCCTGATCGCGTTGATCATGCTGACCGGCTGCGTTACGGGCGCAGGCGGAGAAACCGCGCTTGCGGCCCTCACGCCGGCCCCCGCCGGGAATGCGGAGGTTTCCGAATCGCCCGAGGCCGGCATGCCCAACCCCGTCGTATCGGTCGACAGCTACGACGACCTGCTCAAGGCCGTGCCTGGCGTTATGTTGTCCGACGCGCCCAAGGCCGCCGAAAACACAACCTATTGTTATATCAGCGGCGAACCGGTCATTGCGCAGATTCAATTCACGCTCAACGGCAATGAATATACCTACCGCGCCGCGGCCGCAGGCATCGACGCGCAGGCGGATATCTCCGGCGTATACGACGACCTTTCCAAAAAAGCGGAGCTGACCGCAGAAGGCAACGCCACAATGGGCGGCGAGTACACCCTGCGTTATGCCGCGGGCGAAACCAAGGGGCTTGCCACCTGGTATTATGCACCCACCCAGTGCCAGTATTCGCTTTACACGCCCACCGGCTGCGACGTCTCCCAGGAAATTGAAGAGGTCGTAGACGAACTGCTGCCCATCACCACAGACGCCGACGGCAACCCGCTCGCAGGCCTGTCCAACACGCCCATCCCAGCCATTGAGGAGGGCACGATCTCCGGCGTAATCGCAGCGCTTCATCACAACGACATCGTCATCAACACGGACAACGGCAATACGCTGCAATTCCTGCTCACGCATATCGCCGTCGTTGACGCCAATGTCGGCGATACGGTGGAAATCGCATACAGCGGCAACATCATCGACGCGCCCGAGGCCATCACCGTCATCGTGACCAAGCCCGCGCCCATGCAGCAGCAGATTCACGGTACGGTCGTGCAGTATTCCAAGAGCAGCGTGTTTGTGCAAACCACGACCGTCAACATCTACGGCTTCGTCATCGACGGCAACACCCGTTTTTCCGGCTTGAGCAATGCGCTCAAGGCCAACAATACCGTAACCGTCACCTACACAGGCGAGCTGGTGAACGGTCCTGTCGCCATCGAGATCGAAACCACGGCCGTTTCCCCCAAGCCGAACCCCACGGCCAAGCCCGACCCCGTCAACAAATCCCTCAAGGGCCACGTATCCAGCCTGACCAGCAAGAAGGTCACCATCAACACCGATAACGGCCATACCTACACCTTCCAGCGCGACGGTTCAACCGTTATGACCGGCAACTACTCGCTCGAGGTCGGCTGCCGGATCCGCGTGCACTATGACGGCTACGCTTCCCACGGCCCGCACGCGAAGAGGATCGACGTGCTCGCGCCGCCCGACCCAACGCCGCCGTCCCCGGTGAAGCACACCATCTCCGGTACGGTGAGCATGCAGGCCGGCAACGGGCTCGTGGTCACGGCCGACTCCGGAAGGGAATACTCGTTCCTGCTCCGCTCGCCGAAGATCGAGGGCGCGGGCGGCGTGGGCAGCCGGGTCAAGGTCACGTTCACGGATGACGGCTACGGTAACTACGACGTCACGCGCATCGTGTACGATACGCCGGTCATCTATGAGGGACCGGGACCCGTGATCGACAGCCCCGAAAACGACGTCCCCATCGGCTGCGGCGCAAGCCCCGCGGAAGACGCCCCGGCGATTGGCTCCGGCTCCCTTTGATAATCCGACCGATTGTATGCGGGCAGCCCGCCGGGCAAAACCGGCGGGCTGTCAAAGCCTGAAACCCTTTTGGGCCGAGGGACCGCGGCGGCGAATTTGGCCCTTAGCTCCGTCCCCCGTCCTCGGGCGGCGTATTATGAATTTCCTTTTCAGACGCCTCGATGGTGTCGGTAATCGTTTCCTGAATCTCGATCCCGCCGCCGGCCACGACCGCGCCTTCATTCTCCACGATTTCGATCATACGCTTCGGTCTGGAGAACAGAATGCCGACAAGCATGATTGCCGCGAACACAATGAGATAATATGCAACCGCAATTCCATGCGCGTCGATGGCGGCAACCACCATAAACAGCGATCCGCAGATGGCAAGCAGCGGCAGAACAAACCGCTTAAAGCCGCCCATGTCCTTTTCCTTTACCATAAACATCACAAACATCGGTACATACATGGCGTAGATGGTGACAATCGGCAACTCCGAAGTGTCGAAGCAGAACGGGCCGAACCACGGCGCGGTCAGGTTCGCACCATAGAAATACAGCAACCAGAACGCCGCAAACGCAAGGCCGACGGCCGCGGCATTGGCGGGCATATTGGTTTTTGCGTCAACCTGACCGATGACCTCCGGCCTGGGACCGACGCCGCGCGCGGCAAGCGCAAAGAATCCGCGCGTACAGGCCATCATCAGCCCGTTGAGCGTGCCAAGGCAGGAAATGACGATGAATACGAACAGGATGGTACCGCCAACCTCGGAGAAGATGTTGGAAAACGCGATTTTAGCGCCGTTCTGGCCGCTCTCCATCATGGTGGCCTTATCCACGCCGCCCGCAACGCCGATGTAATACAGGATATATGTAACGATAATCAGAGCCGCGCCGGACACCAGCGCAATGGGCAGGTTTCGCTTTGCATTTTTAAGCTCGGCATTGATGGACGTGGCGAGAATCCATCCCTCATAGGCAAACGCCGTGGCGACAACCGCCTTGAACAGAGGCGTAAGCCCCGTCGCAGTCGCCGAGGCCGCTACGGCAAAATTTGCGGCGGTCATGCCGTTGCCCAAGCCGACAATTGTGCCGACAACTGCCATCAGCCCGATGGGAATGAGCTTGATAACCGTCGTGGATACCTGAAATTTACCCGCGACCTTGGGCGCAAGCGCGTTGATGACGTAGCTCATCACCAGAAAGAACATGGAGATTACCATGCATTCGGGACCCACAATATCAAACCCGATCAATACGCACAGATAGCGCGCCGATACCCACGCCAATACGCTGGTCAGCGTCGGACAATAAATGGTGGCCATAAACCAGCCGACATAGTAGCCGTATTTCCTGCCCACCGTCACGTCCGCGTAATCGACCACGCCGTTGACGTATTCGTACTTGGTCGCCATCACGGCAAACGCGCAGGCGCACACGGTCATGATTATGCCGCCAATGATCCACGCAAGTATGCCCAGGGGCAGGTTGCCGTCGGTAGCCTTCAAGATCGCTTCGGCCTTGAAGAATACGCCGCTGCCGATGACGACGCCGACCACCATTGCAATTGCCGTCGGCAGACCGTATTTTTTGGTTAATTTTGTTTCCATGATCTGTCAGTTTCCTCCTAGATGTGATCCTATACCATCTTATTTTATAACGGATTTCTGCAAATGTGTCAATGCCCATCAAAAATTTTCTTACGCACGCCCTCCGCCGGACGCGCGCGGGAACGGACGCCCTTGTTTTTCGTTGACGCGCAGTTTTGAAACGTATAGAATGATACTCAACAAATCTGATTTTGCGGAGGACACGCCCTATGCCCTTTTCCTTAAAACCCGGCCTGCTGCTCGGCGTAGCAACCGCGCCCACGCAGATTGAGGGCGGCGACGTTGACCACAGCTGGAACGACTGGGCGCGGCGCGGACACATCAGGGACGGCTCGTCTCCAAGGCGTGCAAACGATCACTATGCGCGCGTTATGGAGGATACGGCGCTGATGCGCTCGCTCAACGTACAGGTCTACCGGTTCGGCGTGGAATGGGCGCGCATTGAGCCGTCCTGCGGCGTGTTTGACCCCGACGCCGTCGCGCATTACCGCGCGGAGCTTGAACAGCTCAGGGCGGCGGGCATTGCGCCGCTTATCACGCTGCACCACTTTGCCAACCCCATGTGGTTCGAGCGCATGGGCGCGTTTGAAAAGGCGGGGAATATTCCCTATTTTCTGCGCTATGTCGAACACGTCGTGCGCGCGCTTGGCGATCTGGCCGGTGAATTCATCACCATCAACGAGCCCAACGTCTATGCGCTCAACGGATACTTTACGGGCGAATGGCCGCCGGGCAGGCGGTCGCTGACGCAGACGCTGCGCGTCATGTCCGTGCTGGCGGAGTGCCACTTGCAATCATATCCGCTGATTCACCGCGTGCGGCGGGAGATGGGTCTTAGCGGCACGCGCGCGGGCTTTGCCAACCATCTGTGCGTGTTTGTTCCAAAGAACCCGAAAAAGCTCCTCGACCGTCTCTGTGCGCCGCTGCTTGAGCGCCTGTTTCAAGGCGGCCTGACGGTTGCCATGACCACGGGGCAATGCCGCCGGCCCATCATGCGCCTTTCGCAGCGCGCGCCCGGCGTATACGCGGATTTTCACGGATTGAACTATTACAGCCGCCATGCGGTGTCCGGCTTTTGCCACGGGTTCCTCCCCGATTGTGCAAAAAACGACCTCGGATGGGAAATCTATCCCGACGGTATCGTACAGTGCGCCGAAACGCTGCATGCGCTCGCGCCCCTGCCCATCTACGTCACGGAAAACGGAACCTGCGACAATACCGACGCGTTCCGCAGCCGTTATATCTATGAGCACCTTGCACGGATTTGCGCCTCCCCGCTGCCCTTCGAACGCTATTACCACTGGTGCTTCCTCGATAATTTTGAATGGCTCGAGGGTGAGCGCGCGCGTTTTGGGCTGGTGCATGTGGATTATGAAACCCAGCGGCGCACGGTCAAGGACAGCGGGCGTTTTTATGCGGCCGTGATCGCCGGGGGCGGAGTCAGCCAATCCCTGTATCGGGCCTGTGTCGTGGGCAAGCGTTATCCCAACGAACGGGAACCCCTGTCTTTTGATAAAGATTCTGCGGGCGAAAGTCCCCAAGAGCATGCGGGTGCGCCGCAATGATTGCATTTGATGAGGCCGCAAAGGTTTTTCGCCTGACCACGGAGACGACAAGCTATCTGTTCCGTATCACGGAGTACGGACATCTGGAGCATATCTATTACGGCGCGCGCATTCCGGACGGGGATGTGGAATCCCTTTTGCTCAAGCGCACCATTCAGGCCGGCAGCAGCGTGCTCTACCGGCAGGAGGACGCAACCTATTGCCTCGATACAATCCCCCTGGAATGGTCGGGCATCGGCTGCGGCGACTATCGCATGTCGCCTGCCGAGCTGAAGATGCCCGACGGAACGTTTACGGCTGATTTTACGTATGAAGCGCACGCCGTCGCGGCGGGCGCGGTCACGATGGAAACCCTGCCGGGCGCGTGTGGCGGTAAAAAGGACTGCGCGGCGCTCATTGTCACGCTGCGCGACGCATCCAACGACGTGTCGCTGAGTCTGTATTATACGGTGTTTCCGGAAACCGATGTGATCGCCCGGCGCGTCGTGGTGGAAAACCACAACGCGGCGCCGCTCGTCATCCGCCGCATCATGAGCATGCAGCTCGATTTGCAAAACCGTAACGATACGCTCGTTACGTTCGACGGCGGCTGGATTCATGAGGCGCGCCGCCATGACCGCAGGGTGCAATACGGCGCCTATGTGACGGGCTCGACCACGGGCGCTTCCAGCAACCGTTCCAACCCGGGTTTTCTGCTGGCCGAGGCGGGTACAACAGAGGACCTCGGCAACGTTTACGGATTCAACCTGATTTACAGCGGCAATCACTGCGGCTCGGTGGAGCGCGACGCAAACGATTTGCTGCGCGTGCAGCTCGGCATTCACCCGCATTGCTTCGAATGGACGCTTCGTCAGGGCGAGCGGTTTGAAACGCCCGAGGCCGTCATGACATTCTCTGCACAGGGCTTCAACGGCATGAGCGCGCGGTTTCATGACTTTATCAACCGCCACGTCGTGCGCGGAGACTGGCAGGGCCGCGAGCGGCCCGTTTTGCTCAACAACTGGGAGGCGCATTTTTTTCGATTTACCCGCGGTAAGCTGCTCCGACTTGCGCGCGGGGCAAAAAAGCTCGGCGCAGAGCTGTTCGTCCTCGACGACGGCTGGTTTGGGAAGCGAAACAACGATGCCGCCGGCCTGGGCGATTATGCCGTAAACAGAAAAAAGCTTCCGCGCGGCATAGCGCATTTTTCCGGGCAGATCCATGCTCTGGGCCTGAAGTTCGGGCTCTGGTTCGAGCCGGAGATGGTCAATCGTGACAGCGATCTTTTTCGCGCGCATCCGGAGTATGCGCTTACGACCCCCGGTAAGCAGCCTGCGCTTGGCCGCAACCAGCTGGTGCTCGATTTATGCAACCCCGCCGTGCGCGACTATATCGTCGAACACGTCGGCCGCATCCTCGACGAGGCGGAGATTGATTATGTCAAATGGGACATGAACCGGCATATCAGCGACGCGCGCTCGCCGCTGCTTTCCAATCAGGGCGAGTTTTATCACCGTTACATTCTGGGTTTATACGACGTGCTCGGCCGCATCTTTCGCCCCCGGCCGCAGATCCTGCTCGAATCGTGCGCAAGCGGCGGCGATCGCTTCGACCTCGGCATGCTGTGCTTTTCTCCGCAGGTATGGAGCAGCGACAATACCGATCCCATCGAGCGGCTTTCCATCCAGCAGGGGCTGTCCTACCTGTACCCGCTCTCCGCAATGGGCGCGCATGTCTCCGCGGCGCCGCACCAGCAGACGCTACGCGACACGCCGCTTTCCACGCGGTTCAACGTCGCCGCCTTCGGCTGCCTGGGTTACGAACTGGATTTGAAGCACCTCACGCCCGTTGAAAAGCGCGAAATCCGCGATCAGATTGTATTTTACCGCGCGCACCGGCGCACGCTGCAATACGGCCGTTTCTATCGCGCCGCGACCGAAAAACAGCATCAGACCGTGTGGCAGTGCGTGGACGCAAAAAAGAGCGCCGCGGTCGCGGGCTTTTTTCAGGGACAGGCGCCCGCCGCCGCCGGCAACGACACCCTGCCGCTTAAAGGCCTGCTGCCGGAGGCACGCTACACGGTGCGTACCAGGCCGCAAAGGCTGATTCTGAAACGGTTCGGCGGGCTCATCAGGCACATGCTGCCGATGGAGCTCAACCCGAACGGCATTTTCATGCGCATGGCCAACCGGCTGTTCGCGCTCGACGACTGCGTGGAAACATACACTGCCAGCGGCGCGCAGCTGATGCAGGGCGTAAGGCTTAACACGCCGTTTATCGGCACGGGTTACAACGCGCAGGTTCGCATGCTGGGCGATTTTGGATCGAACCTGTATCTGGTCGGCCGCACCGACTGCCGATCGGGCGCGCAGGCACAAACATTCACCGTGTGACGGCAAACAATTTGGGATGAGGAGGCGCCGCTTATGAACCCCGTCGACAAACGAAACAAATACTGCTTCGGTCTTGGCACCATTGGGCGCGACATGTTCTACACCGTGGTGAGCATGTATCTGATGACTTACCTGACCGAGGTGCTCAATCTGCCCGACCAAACGCTGCTGATGATGACCACCATGCTGCTGATCCTGCGTATGTTCGACGCGTTCAACGATCCGTTCATGGGCGTGATCGTCGATAACACCGCCGGGCGCTTCGGCAAGTTCAAGCCCTGGATCGCCATCGGCGCGGTGTTCGCCGGCGCGGCCATGCTGCTGATGTTCACCGACCTCGGTCTGTCCGGGCTTCCCTATGTGCTGATGATGGCGCTGTTCTATCTGGTCTGGGACATCACGTTCGGCCTCAACGACATCGCCTACTGGTCGATGCTGCCGTCGCTGACCCTCGACCAGAAGGAACGTGAAAAAATGGGGTCGTTTGCGCGTATCTGCGCCAACATCGGCCTGTTTGCCGTTGTGGTTGCGATCCTGCCCGTTACGGGCGCGCTTGGCCACGCGCTTGGCAGCGCGCAGAAAGGCTGGTTCGCGTTTGCCTGCATCGCCGCGTTTTTGATGTTGGCGTTCCAGTGCTTCACGGTATTCGGCGTGTCGGAAAAATCCGTCTCCTTTAAGCAGGAGGAAAAAACCTCCCTGCGCGAAATGGTCCGCGTGCTGTTTAAAAACGACCAGCTTTTGTATACCGCCATCGCGATGGCGCTGTTTAACATCGGCTATTTTACCACGACCAGCTTCGGCGTGTATTTCTTTAAATACGCGTACAGGGATGAGGGCATGTATTCCGTGTTTGCCGTCGTGCTGGCCGTGTCCCAGCTTGCCGCGCTGGCCGTCTTCCCCGCGCTGTCTAAAAAGTACTCGCGCAGGCAGCTTTATGCCGGGGCGACCGTGCTGGTCATCCTGGGCTACATCGTGTTTTTCTTCTCGCCGATGAATATGCTCTATATCGGGCTTGCGGGCGTGCTGCTGTTCGTCGGGCAGGCGTTTATCCAGCTGATGATGCTGATGTTTCTTGCCGATACCATTGAATACGGCCAGTGGAAGCTGGGTAAACGCAACGAATCGATCACCTTTTCCATCCAGCCGCTGCTCAACAAGCTTGGCGGCGCGGTGGCAACGGGCATTGTGGGTTATACGCTAGTCATTTCCGGCATCAACGAGGCCACGCCGGAAACCGTGACCGATCAGGGGCTGCTGATCATGAAGATCGCCATGCTTGCGCTGCCGCTGATCTCGATCGTGGCCGGATATTGCGTCTACCGGCGCAAATACAGGATTGACGGCGCGCTTTACCAGACGATCGTTACCGAGCTGGAAGCGCGCGGCGATATTCTAGAGACGGACGAGCGGCACGGTCGCGCGGCAACGCCCCCTCCATCCGGCGATACGGACGGCCGTTAGAACCATCCCCCGCCCCCCGGTATGGCGGGGATGCGCCGGCAACGCTGAAATGGGCCCAATATAGCCGTTTCAGGCGTGTATCCCCCTGTACGCCGAAGGCATCTATAAAGGAACGATTTCTTTCATGAATTTTATGCGTGTATTAACCGTCGTTTTGCCCGTACTCGCCGTTGTCGCGCTGGGTTGCCTGTTTCGCAGCAAAAACCTGATTGCGCGCAGTGGAATCGACGCGCTCAAAACCTTTGTCGTCAATGTCACGCTTCCGGCGGTGCTGTTTGGCGCGTTCTGGCAGGCTTCCTATGGCCGCGTCAACATCGTCTGCGCCGCCGTACTGTTCGCCGTGTGCACGCTTGGGCTCGGACTTGGGACGCTCATCCGGCGCTGGATTCCAAAAAGCGACGCGCTTCTCCCCTTCCTTTGCACCGGTTTTGAGGCCGGCATGCTGGGCTACTCGTTCTACATTCTGCTGTTTGGCGAAGCGGCAGTCTACCAGTTTGCCATGCTGGACGTCGGGCATACGTTTTTTGTCTTCACCATCTATGTGGGCCTGCTCAACGCCCGTTCCGGAAAGCCTGCAAAGGACACGCTCCGCTCCATCGCGACCTCTCCCGTATTGATTGCCATGCTTTTTGGCGTTTTCATGGGGGCGACCGGGTTCGGCGCGTCGCTGTCACACACGCCGGCGGGCGAATGGATCGGCGCGTTGCTCACGTTTGTTTCCGCGCCGACGGCCTGCGTGATCCTGTTCGTCATCGGCGCCCAGATGGAACTGAGCGGCGCAACGGTCCGCAGCGCGGTTCCCGGCGTTCTGGCGCGCCTGCTCGTCACGGCGTGTCTGTGCGCGCTCAGTATTTTTGCTGTCGGCCTGTTCGTTCCCATGACGCATGAACTCCGGTTCGCGCTGCTCGTCATGTTCTCGCTGCCCGCGCCGTTCATCCTGCCCATTTATGCGCGCGACGAGGCGGGACAGGCACGCCTTTCCACGACGCTTTCGCTCAACACGCTCGTGTCCATCGCCGCGTTTGCCGTCATCAGCCTGTTTGCCTGAACGCCGCAAAGCAGTCGGAATTGAGCCGGAAGTAACCGGATGCAAAAAATGCATTGTTATTGTCTATGCCTGCAAAATGGCCGCTGACCTTACCGGGTTCAAAGCTCATCCGCAGAGCCAGATACGGTTTGTCTCCATAGGGAAGGGCGCGGTGCAGCGTGTCCGGAGGAATCAGCACCGCCTCATGTGTTTTGTAGCCGATCACCCTGTCGCCAGAGCGGATGGCGCTCTCGCCTTCAATCAAAAGGCTAAGCTCCCAGAATGGACGCCGCCGCAACAGGTTGTAGGGCGCGCATCTTCTTTCATCCGAAACAGAGTCGAGGGGCAAAGACGCGCGTTTGTCCCTCGGCGCAACGGAATACAGCCGGTCGGAGGAAAATTTCGGTTGTATGTCCTCCACTCCAGTGCGGAGAATCCGTCCATGCGCTTCTGCTATCTCCTGAATAGATTTTTAAATCAGTACACGGCAGCCTGAACGAATCCGTTCAGAAAACATTGCTGTCCCGTCAGACCGCCGCATGTTCGGAAACAACTCTGCTCCGGCGTCCATGGCATTCTGAACGCTGAAGCAACATTCATGCGTACTTGGCCAATCTTGCGCAAGAATACGGTTGACAAAAGGCGGCGTTGCGGCTAAAATGATGGATGGTTGATTTTCGGGAGAAGCGTATGGAACTCAACGTGGCGCAAGCCCAAAAAATGGCAGGCGAATCCTTCTCGTTCGAGTGGGAGGAAGCGGTCGGCCCGTTTCGCTACAATGGCCGCACGCTTGCGCTATCCGCGCCCCTGCGGCTGCAAGGCACGTATACGTTTGACGGCAAGGGCTTTTTCGTGGAGGCGAAGGCGCAAACCGTGTTGCGGCAGCGGTGCGCGCGCTGTGGCGAGACGTTTGAACAACCTTACGCATTCCCGGTGAACGAACGGTTTTCCAAGGCATCCGAGCCCTCGAAGGACGACATGTATCCTCATATGGGCGACAGGCTGGAGCTGACACAGGCGGTGATGGATAACTTTTATCTGCATCTGCCGCTTGCCGGTGTCTGCAGGCCGGAATGCCGCGGGCTTTGCCCCGTATGCGGAGTAAACCGGAACCTGCATGCCTGCCAATGTCAACCAAATCAGGCGTCCGGCCCGTTTGCGGCGCTGGCGGCGCTTACACACGAAGAAGAATAGGAGGGAGTTATCATGGCAGTACCCAAGAGAAAAACATCCAAGGCAAGACGGGATTCCCGCAGAGCCGGCAATGCGAACCTGACTGCGCCGAATCTGACCGAATGCCCGCAGTGCCACGCGCTTAAGCCGTCGCATGTCGTCTGCAAGACCTGCGGCACGTATGACGGTCGTCAGGTCATCGATATGGAAAAAGCCAACGCCTGACGCCCTCTTTACTCCATACATACAAACCATTGTTCATGCAAGAATGGGTTCGTCCAGCCATGATTCAAAGGAATCGGAGCAGGGCGGCCCTTTTTTTGCGCGCTACATCTCCGGCATGGAAGGGCGGGGATCCCCCCAGATCTATTTTATGGGTCGCCCGCATTGCGGACGTATACGGTCCGGCCGGGACGTCCGCCGCATATTGAATACTTGCGTTAGCGCCATGCGGCTTTTATAATAACAATATGTGGATATGATTGGCAGACAGGGGGGACAAGCCATGAAACAATGTAAACTATGCAGCAAAGCCCTTCCCGACAGGGCAAGGTTCTGCCCGTCCTGTGGAACGGAATGCACGGCGGCTACGCCGGATTCGTCTCCGCGGCGGCAGACCGGGCGCGTGGAAGCGGACACACGCGCCGTTTCCGGCGACCGCAAGAAGCGCCGCAAGGTCAGGCAGACACGGCTGATTGGATTCGTTTTGGCCGTTTTGGCGGTTATGGCGGGGGTGATTTTCGCGCTGTCTGAAGGATGCCGGAAGCCTGCTGTTCAGTCGTATCCGGCGGCGCCGGCTGAGACGCAGGACAAACCGGGTTATACATCGCAGTTCGCCGATTCGGACGCTTCTTCAACGAAGATCGAAGTGCCGGGGGTAACCGGTCTACCCCTTGCCGAAGCGCGGCTTCAGCTTGAACGGCTCGGGCTGGCGGTTGAGGCCACGGCGGCGGGCTACGACCCAGCCTATGCCGACGGCATCGTGTTGTCCCAGTCCAAAGCGGCGGGCGAATGGGCGCTGTCGGGCGATCACGTTGCGCTGACGTATAATGCGCTCCCCCTGACCTGTAACGTTTTTGCATTTGGACCGCGTGAGGGGCGCATTACGCTGGGCAATCTGCTGGAGGTGTGCGGCACGCTCGGCACAACCAACCCGACGTTTGCTTTCAGCATCATAATCCATGCCGGTGCGGATTATGAACTGAAGGGCGGGTTCCGCTGCCTAACCGGCGCGAATGAAAAAATGCCGATTGCCCGCGTCAATACGCAGCTGGTGCGAGAAGGCAAGGCCATCCGGGGGCTTATCGCGGAAAATGCCTACGACGATTCCATCGGCTGGACCATTTCGCTGGATGACTGGACAGGGTTTCACTTTGATAATGTGACCGGCTACGATGTGGTAATCAGCAGCCGCGAGGATGCGGCGCTGTCGATTGGCAGGAGCTATCAGCCTATGGACACAAAATCCATGACGCTGCTAGACTGCGGCTTTGACGGCGGACGAATCCGTCTGGATGTCGCCACGCAAAAACAAATGATCATCCGCCTGACCGATGTGGATTTAAGCACGGGCTATCCCAATTCCGCGGAGGTGGCGGGCGACAGAGCGCCTGTCTGGCAGGTCAAGCTGCCTGTCAATTCCTACCAATGGATTGCGGTAACGATCGATGGAAGCGGCGGCGAACCCGTTGGCGAAATGAAAGCGACCGGTACGCAGTTTATTGAGACAAAGAGCACCGCCAAGAACGCCAGGCCAAGTTCCTTCGACGGGGTTTCTTATACAGTGGACGGGGATACGCTGGTCATCTCCGTAACGGTTCCCGACGGGCAAACTTATAACGTGTATGAGATCGCGTGGCTGGAACTCACAATGGGAGACGGCGCGTACACGTTCAAAACCCGTATTCGCTGACCGTACGGCGCGCAAACAGAAGCGGCCGGGCATTCTTGCCCGCCCGGCCGTCTTTCAAAAAAGCTAAGGCAGGGTTCGGAGGGCCGCGGCCTTCGGGAGGTTCGTTCCGGCCCCGCCGGATTTTTCTGCGGAACGGACCGCCCGGTTCGGGCGGGTTCCCTGTGCTTCTTCTTCCATTAAAAAACAGTGCCTTTCGGCGGGTTTACTGCAGTGCGCCCCGCGCGCATACGCGCTCCCGGGCGGCAAACGGCCAAAGGCGCGGGCGAACTGCCGCGCATGTGTTGTCCTTGCCCACAAATAAAACCCGTCTCCCGGGCCGCTGACAGCAGGTCCGGGAGATGGTCGGCCTTGTGCGTGTAAGGCGACATACGTTCCGCCGTTTTTAACGGATGCCATGGCCTTTTGTGCATAGTTTCGTTTGGAATGCCAAACGCGTCGGCCCTTTATGCATAGCTTCGGCTTTGCCGGCGAAACCTGCGCAGCGGTATGTCCTGAAAAAGACGGCCTTGCACGGCTTACCGCATATAACACCGCAGGCCGGAGCGAGGCGCTCCTGCCTTAAACGACCGGCCGTTACTGCTCCATTTGCTTGCCAAGGAAGCATGCGACCGTTTCACAGGCCTTGACTGCCGCAGGATCCACGCCCACGTCCGGCTTCTGGGAAAACAGGCTGACCGCGCCGATGGCGTCGCCCTGCGAGAGGATGGGGATAACCACGCGCGCCGAACAAACGAACGCGGCGTCGGGTTCGTTGAGCAGAGGATATCGTTCTTCGCCGGGGTCAAGCGATACGATGCGGCCCCGCTGCGCAATGGTGCGCTCGATCTCGTCTGAGATGCCTTTTCCGGAAATGTCGCGCTTTCCAAAGCCTGCTCCCGCGACGTAAGTGTCCTTGTCGCAGATGGCCGTAGGCAGAGAAAACGCCTGATTCAACGACTGCGCAAGCTCCAGCGCGTTTTCCGAAAGCTCGCCGATAGGCGAGTATTTCTTTAATATGATGCCACCGTCCTTGTCGGTAAAGATTTCGAGCGGGTCGCTTTCCCGGATACGTAATGTCCTGCGAATTTCCTTTGGGATGACTACGCGCCCAAGTTCATCGATGCGGCGCACAATACCAGTTGCCTTCAAGTCCATTCCTCCTATGCCATGATCTGGCTTACATGGAAATAGTGTTTGCGGCCACGGGGCAATTATGCAGCAAAACGCTTAGCGATAATTTCCATTTGACAATTTAAGCGCCGGCAGCAAGGCGCGGCGGGCGGGAATCATGCCACGGAAAAATGCCCCCGCAAAGCCGCATGCAGCCGCGGAGGCACAGGTTGATAAAGGACGGCTGGAGCCAAATGCATCCGGCTCCCGGCGGTTGCTACGCGTTCAGAATCTTCATGAACTCCTCTCCCGTGACGGTCTCCTTTTCATAAAGATGCCGCGAAAGCTCGTCGAGCTTTGCACGGTTTTCGAGCAGGATGCTCCTTGCCTTTGCATGCTGTTTTTTGACCAGCGCCACAACCTCCCGGTCGATCTGCGCCTGCATTTCCGCAGAGCAGACAAGCGATGCGTCGCCGCCGAGGTACTGGTTGGTCACGGCCTCCATCGCCACCATGCCGAACCCCTCGCTCATGCCATAGCGCGTAATCATGGCGCGGGCAAGCTTTGTCGCCTGCTCGATGTCGTTGCTTGCGCCGGTGGTGACGGAACCGAACGCAACCTCCTCGGCCGCGCGGCCGCCGGTAAAGGTCGCGATCTTATTTTCAATCTCCTCCTTGCTCATCAGGTAATGGTTGCCCTCGTCCACCTGCATGGTATAGCCCAATGCGCCGGAGGTTCGCGGCACGATGGTGATCTTCTGCACCGGCGCGGAGTTGGTCTGCCTGGCCGCAACCAGCGCATGGCCGATCTCATGGTATGCGACGATCCGCTTTTCCTTATCGGTAAGAATGGCGTTTTTCTTTTGATAGCCTGCAATCACGATCTCGATGCTTTCCTCCAAATCCGCCTGCGTTGCGAAGGCGCGCCCGTCGCGCACCGCGCGAAGCGCCGACTCGTTGATGATATTGGCCAGTTCCGCGCCGGAAGCGCCGGAGGCCATGCGCGCGATCCTGGAGAAATCCACTCCGCCGTCCAGCTTGATTTTTTTGGCGTGTACCCTCAATATTTCCTCCCGGCCCTTGAGGTCGGGGAGCTCCACGGGCACGCGGCGGTCAAAGCGACCGGGGCGCAGCAGCGCGGGATCAAGCGATTCGGGCCGGTTGGTGGCGGCCAGAATGATTACGCCGTTGTTGCCCTCAAAGCCGTCCATTTCGGTCAGAAGCTGATTAAGCGTCTGCTCCCGTTCGTCATTGCCGCCCAGCTGACCGTCGCGCTTTTTACCGATGGCGTCGATCTCATCGATGAACACGATACACGGCGCTTTCTCCTTTGCCTGGCTGAACAGGTCTCGCACCTTGGAAGCGCCCATGCCCACGAACATCTCGACGAACTCAGACCCGGAGATGGAGAAAAACGGTACGCTGGATTCGCCCGCAACCGCTTTGGCCAGCATGGTTTTGCCCGTGCCCGGGGGGCCGACAAGCAGAATGCCCTTTGGCATGGAGGCGCCGATCTCCTTATACTTGTCCGGGTTATGCAGGTAGTCCACGATCTCGGCAAGACTTTCCTTTGCCTCGTCCTCGCCGGCAACGTCGGAGAACATGATCCCCTCGGAGGAACGCACATAAACCTTTGCGTTGCTTTTTCCCATGCCGAACATCATGGCGTTCTTGCCGCCCGCCGAGTTTTGCATCATTTTTTTAAAAAAATACTGGCCAAGAGCCACAAAGATGATCAGCGGCAGAACAAAAGTTAAAAACGCGCTTAGCAGCGGCGAGGTTTCTTTGACAATCTCGCTGGAAAACTTTGCGCCTGATGCATGGAGCCGCTCTACCAGACCCGGATCATCCATCACGCCGGTTTTAAAAATTTTCGAATCGTCCCGGTTGGTAAAAACGACCTGATTGATCTGGATATCGACCTGACCGATCTCCTTGTTGTCCGTCATGGTCATAAAGGTCCCGTAATCCACCTCCGTCACCTGCGCCTCCTTAATCGCAGGCATGACCAGAACGTTGAACAGGAACAGCACCAGCAAAACGATGCCGTAATAATAGATCAATGGCTTCCTGGGGTGCTCGACTTCATTCATAAACGTTGCTCCTTTGTTTGGCTGGCCGCACCGGACGTCCATGCGGATACGGCAAAAATCATTATGTTTGAGTATACATGATTCATGCGGCGTTGTCACGGGACCGACGCGGCGGCGGGCTCATAACTAGGAGGCTGTGGGCCCGCGTGCCGCATCCTGACCGTGACGGCGGCTTCCGCATAAATTGTTCCACAAATACGGTTACGGAATCCATACCCAAAGCATCCGCCGGCGCGCGCTTTGTCGCTGCAATCATGTTTTCCAGTCCCGCCGCATACGCTTTACAAACGCTAATTTGGGGGGACAAAGCAAGTTGCGCGACTATATTGAAGAACGGATTTTAGAGACCGCACAGTATATCATCGAGCATGGCGCAACGGTCCGCGACGCGGCAAACGTATTTTCCATCAGCAAATCGACCGTGCATAAGGACATGGCCGAGCGGCTGCGCACCATCAATCCAACGCTTGCGGCCGACGTACGCAAGGTGCTGGATTTCAACAAGGCCGAACGGCATATCCGCGGAGGCCGGGCGACTCACCTGAAATATAAGGGAGAATACGAACCCGCACGGACGGCGGAGCACTGAAGCGCAGGACACGTACGCAAACCGTTTTGCCGCGCAGGACGTTTACCGCGCGGCTATTCCCTGTGTGTAAGCGGCTCCATCCAGACCCGCAAGGCAGGCGCAGGCCGCATAAACGCGCTTTGCACCCGCGTGGCGCAATGCCGCGGCGCAGTTTTGCAGCGTATTGTGCGTGGTCGTTACGTCGTCGATCAGCAAAACGGACAGGCCGGCTACGCGCGCGTTTGCAGAAAAAGCGCCGGTTAGATTGACCGCGCGCCGGGCCGCGTCCAGCCGCGCCTGCGGCGCGGTATAGCGCGTTCGGCGGAGCAGGTCGCTGCGGATGGGAATGGGATAGCGGGCTTGAAGCGCACTGGCAAGCCGTTCGCTCTGGTTGAACGTGCGCAGCCAACGGCGCAGCGGGTGGAGCGGAACGGGCGTCAGGCAATCGATCCGCCAACCGGCCGGCAACTCGATAAAGCCCGCAAAAAACGGCGCGAGCCAAACCTGCCGCTGATACTTAAAGCGGTGCACCGCCGCTTCCGTGGCCTCGTTATAGATCAAACCCGCCGTAAGGCCGTCCAAGCCGTCCGGCGCGTTCAACGTACGCGGGCAACGCACAATCGCCGCGCGGCAGGCGCAGCACATTCCGTCGTTGCCGACGACCGCCTCCTGATTGCACAGCGCGCAAACAACGCCGTCCGGAAACAGCGCGTCGACAAAGAGGTTTTGCTTTTGCACAGAACGCCCCTCCTGACGAAATTCAGCTTCGGGCAGCGCGTATAAGCTCCGGCGCCCCTGCCTAGTCCCGCAACGCCTTCCATTCTGCAAGCCGCACCTTCAGCGCGGTGTAGCGGCGGTTGGTGCGGTTATTCAGGATCATGCTCATCAGCGCTTCGCGCCGACCGATGCAAACCACCTGCCGCTTGGCGCGCGTCACGGCGGTATAGAGCAGATTCCTGGTGAGCATGGGGGAAGCGCCGCCAAACATCGGCAAAATTACAATGGGGAACTCGCTGCCCTGGCTTTTATGGATGGAGATGCAGTAGGCCAAATCCAGTTCGTCAAGCTGCGCAAATTCAAAGGCGGCCAAACGGTTGTCGTCAAAGAGCACCAGCATGCGCCGGTTCGGCAAATCGATTTGGAACACCGTGCCAAGGTCGCCGTTGAACGCGCCCGTGCCCTCTTCGGCGGTCGCTCCGGCGGCGGGCTTTGACCAGGCGATCTTGTAGTTGTTTTTGATCTGCATCACGCGGTCGCCCTCCCGGAAGACCGTTTCGCCGCTGATGTGTTCCCGCTTTCCGGCGGCGGGCGGGTTAAGCGCTGCCTGCAGGCGTGTATTGAGGTTCAAAACGCCTAAAACGCCCTTTTTCATGGGCGCAAGCACCTGTACGTCCAAAAGCGGCTCGCTCGTCGGCAGCATGAGGCCGGGATTCGCGCAAAGCGAAAGAATGCGCCGCAGAATCTGCTCCTGACCCATCAACTCCTCAAAGCGGAAATCCGATTCCGGCAGCTCGAGATACGGCGCAACCCCTTCGTTGATGCGGTGCGCGTTGGTGACGATCATGCTGCGCTGCGCCTGTCGGAAAATCTCGGTCAGACGCACGACCGGGATGACGTCGCTTTCGAGAATGTCGCGCAGCACTTCGCCCGCGCCAACGGGCGGAAGCTGATCCGCATCGCCAACCATGATGAGGCGCGTGCCGTCCGAAACGGCGCGCAGCAGCGCAGCCATGAGCATTACGTCCACCATGGACATCTCGTCCACGATAATCATGTCAAAAAACAGGGGATTCTCCTGATTTCGTAAAAAACCTTCGCCGGGAATATATTCAAGCAGGCGGTGCAGCGTCCTTGCTTCGTGGCCGGTAGCCTCGCTCATGCGCTTTGCGGCGCGCCCGGTCGGCGCGGTCAGCGCAACCTCAAGCCCCATGTCCTGCATGACCGAGGTGATATATCGGATGATGGTGGTCTTGCCTGTGCCGGGGCCTCCGGTAATGACCAGGGTACCCTCGCGCAACGCGGCCTGCACGGCCGAATGCTGCTGCTCGGAAAGCTGCAGGTCGCGGTTTGCCGCCTTGCCTGCGTATTCTAAAAACGGATTGTCAGCAGGCCGTTGGCAGAGGCGGACGAGCCGTTCGGCAATGCTGTTTTCCAGCCGGTTCATGCGCGGCAAAAACACGCCGTCCAGTTCGCCCACCATCTGATACACGAGTTCGTTGGCGCCGATCAGATGATCAATCTCGTCGCCAACGCGTTCCTCCGGTACGCCGAGCAGGCCCGCGGCATAGGCGGCCAGGCGCGCACGCGGCAGGAAGGTATGGCCGTATTCGTTGCCGGCGGAGCCGAGCGCATACAGGATGCCCGCACGCAGCCGGGAGGCGGAGCTAGTCTCGAAGCCGGACACATTCTGCGCAATCTTGTCGGCGGTTACAAAGCCGATTCCGTCGACGTCGTTGATGATCTGATAGGGATTTTCCTCGATGCGCGCCATGCAGAGCTCGCCATAGATCCGGTAAAGCCGGTACGCCTGGTTGACCGTGACGCCATATGGCTCGAGCGCAAGCAGAATATCCCGCATCATGCGGTTTTCGCGGTAGGAATCCACGATCATCCCCAGCCGCTTTTTGCCGATGCCGGGGATATCGATGAGTTGCTCGGGCGTTTCATCGAACACGGCGAGCGTGTCCATGCCAAACCGCTGCACAATTGCGCGCGCGGTAGCCGGGCCGATTCCCTTGATGAGCCCGCTGCCAAGATAGCTTTCTACAGCGGAAAGCGTGGCCGGGGCAAGGGTGCGGCAGGACTCAACCTTAAACTGGCGCCCGTATTTCGGATGCGCGGCATAGTTGCCGGTCAGCTCCACGCGCTCGCCCGCATTGGCCAGCGGCAACACGCCGACAGAGGTGATCTGCTCGCCCTCGTCAGGCGCCAGTTCAAACACCGTCCATCCGTTTTCGGCGTTGCGGAAGATGATGTTTTGAATGGTTCCAATCAGTTCCATAGCGTCCTTTACAGCCGTTTTCAGGCTTTCATTCAGGCGATCCCTCCGGCCTTATCACCGACATGCGGATGTGGCGGCGGTTACAGCAATTGCAGCAGCGTACCTGCCAGCACGGCGGCCAGATAGACCGTGCCAAGCACGCGGGCATAGGTTTTCCAGCCGCGCCTGCCCCGCAGCAGCACCAATAAGCCTACGCCGCTTGCCGTACAAAGACCGGCGACCGCGCTGCCAAACGTAATCATACCGTCAAGATAAAGCTGCGTCATCAGCACCGAGGCGGCACAGTTGGGAATGAAGCCAATCACTGCGGAAAGCATCGGCTGGAACGGGCCGGGCAGCATCAGCGCGGCCAGTCGCTCTTGGCCAATGAGCGCGATCAGAACGTTGAGCGCAAACGTGACAAAAAACACAAACAGCAGAATCGACAGCGTACGCTGGAATGCGGCCCAAAGGATTTCACAAAACGTCGCGTTATGCTCGCATTCGCAAACATGCGGCTGTTCGGCCCTGGCGTATGCCTCGTTTTGCCGCTTAACCGGCCAAATGAGGTCGAGAAGAACACCCGCAAGGACAGCCACGGCCAACTTGGCCAGGATCAGCCGCCAAACCGCCGGCAAACCGCCGGGGTTGCTGAGGAGGACGGGCAGCGCTTCGTCCGAGGTGGACAGAAACACCGCTGCAAGCGTGCCTGCGCTGAGCAGCCCGCCGTTGAACAAATGCGCGCTGGCAGCCGAAAAGCCGCACTGCGGTACCAGGCCGAGCAGCGCGCCTACAGGCGCGCCGAACCTCCCGGCCTTTTGCAGTGCGGAGGTAAATCTCTCTGCGGCGCGGTGCTCGAGCCATTCCATCAGGAGGATGGTCAGCAGCAGAAACGGCGCAAGCTTGAGCGTATCGAGCAGTGCGTCCAGGAGAAGTTCAAGAAAGTCCATCAAAAGTCGAGCCTTGCTTCAATATAAGGAACCAGCTCGTCAACGGGCATACGCACCTGTTGCATGCTGTCGCGGTCACGCACGGTCACACAGCCGTCGGACGCGGTTTCAAAGTCCACCGTAACGCACATTGGGGTACCGATTTCGTCCTCGCGGCGGTAGCGCTTGCCGATGGAACCGGTCTCGTCGTAATCAACCATAAACTTTCCGGAAAGCTTATGATACAGCCCGGTGGCCTGCTCGCCAAGCTTCTTGCTCAGCGGCAGAACCGCGCATTTATACGGCGCAAGCGCGGGATGCAGCCGCAGCACCGTGCGGACGTCGCCGCCGTCAAGCGTCTCCTCGTCGTAAGCGTCGCAAAGGAACGCCAGCGCGACGCGGTCTGCGCCAAGCGACGGCTCCACGCAGTAGGGGATGAATTTTTCGCCCGTGAACGGGTCGGTGTATTCAAAGTTCTCGCCGCTGCAGTCTGCGTGCTGCCGCAGGTCGAAGTCCGTGCGGTCGGCAATGCCCCAAAGCTCGCCCCAGCCGAACGGAAACAGGTACTCGATGTCCGTCGTTCCCTTGCTGTAATGCGAAAGCTCCTCCCTGGCGTGCTCGCGCATCTTGATATGCGGCTCCTGCATACCGAGAGAGAGCAGGAAGTTTTTGCAGTACCCCTTCCAGTATTCATACCACTCCAAATCCGTTCCCGGCGCGCAGAAAAACTCGAGCTCCATCTGCTCGAACTCGCGGATGCGAAAAATAAAGTTGCCGGGCGTAATCTCGTTGCGGAAAGACTTCCCGATCTGCGCGATGCCGAAGGGGAGCTTGCGCCGTGTGGTGCGGGCCACGTTTTTAAAGTTGACAAAAATACCCTGCGCGGTTTCAGGGCGCAGGTAGAGCTCGCTTGCGCTGTCCTCGGTTACACCCTGAAAGGTTTTGAACATCAGGTTGAACTTGCGGATACCGGTAAAGTTCATTTTGCCGCACGCGGGACAGACGACGCCCTTATCTGCAATGAAGCGTTCCATCTCCTCGTTGCCCCAGCCGTCGGGGCGCACGTCGGACAGCCCGTTTTCCATGGCGTAATCCTCGATAAGCTTGTCGGCGCGAAAGCGCGCCTTGCAGTCCTTGCAGTCCATCAGCGGGTCAGAAAAACCGCCCACGTGCCCGCTGGCCACCCAGGTCTGCGGGTTCATAAGGATTGCCGCGTCCATGCCGACATTATAGGGGCTTTCCTGCACAAACTTGCGCCACCAGGCGCGTTTGACGTTGTTTTTAAACTCCACGCCGAGCGGGCCATAATCCCAGCTATTGGCAAGCCCTCCATAGATTTCGCTGCCGGGGTATACAAAGCCGCGTCCCTTGCACAGCGCAACAATCTTATCCATCGTTTTTTCAACAGCCATCGTGCCTGTCCTCCCTTAATCAATCGACCTTTATTATCGCAACAACCCCGCCCGCTTGTCAAGGCGCGCACCAGGATTTATCGCTGGACTTTGCAGGATTGTACAACTTGTCTGACAAACCTGCAATTCTTACGTATTCCGGGCATTTTCACACGATACGCCCAATTTTAGCCGGACTGAACGCGTACGCTTCCCCGCGCCGCCAGTATCTCTGCCGCATGCGCTGCGGGACAATCTGCTTTTCCGCAGCATCAGCGCGGAGCAGGTCTTTTTTAACGCCGCGCCGACGGCCCGCTCTATGACGCGGATATACGCCTGTCCGCTTCCTCCGATACGGAACGGTCCGTTACGGCGGCGTTTCCGGGGCGCGTGGGGATTGCCTCGGTATCGCTGTATGACGACTATGCGCCGGGCGGCAGCGTCACCGTGGCATGCTTGCCGGCGGCGGCTGGATTGTGCGCCGCTCAGCGTTTTCTTTTCCGCTTATCCGCTGTTATTTGGCTCTGTCCGGCGTGTTTTGCGTTGCCTGTGTATCCCTGCTCCCTGCCGCGGCTTGTGGTCGTCCCCCGCGCCATTGTCATGCGGGCGCTTTTTGCCGTTTCCCTTTTGTCCCCGCTCCGCCGCGAAACGGCGCTCATTCTGCCCCGCCATCGCATCTGCCGTCGCACCCGTGCGGGAGGCTCCGCCGCGCTGTGCGCCGTCTTTCCGCACGCGCCGTTCCTCCGGCACAAGGCACTCGCGGCCGCTGCCGATAAGATCCTCACGGTCCGCCTGCCGCAGCGCCTTTCGAATGAGCGGGTGGTTTCGATAGACGTGGCACTGCATCAACGCGCGCTGCATAGCCTTCTCCTCGCGCGTACGCGGCACATAGACCGGCTCCATTGTGCGCGGGTCCAGCCCGGCATGGTACATGCAGGTGCTCACCGTACCCGGCGTAGGATAAAAGTCCTGCACCTGCTCCGGCCGGCGCCCGGTTTTTTTGAGATACTGCGCAAGTTCAATCGCATCGGAAAGCTGCGCCCCTGGGTGCGAACTCATCAGGTACGGTACCACAAACTGCTTCATCCCCAGCCGCTTGTTGACGGCATGGTATTTTTGCAAAAATCGCTCGTATACCGCATGCGGCGGCTTGTTCATGCATCTTAGCACCCGATCCGAAATGTGCTCCGGCGCGACCTTAAGCTGCCCGCTGATGTGATGCGCGGCAAGCTCGCTTAAAAACGCGTCGTCACGCTCCAGCAGCAGGTAGTCGTAGCGAATGCCGCTGCGCACAAATACCTTTTTCACGCCGGGCAGCCCCCGCAGCTTTTGTAATAACGCGGTATAGTCGGCGTGCGACGCGTCGATATTTTTGCATGCCGAAAACCCAAGGCATTGCTTATCCGCGCATACGCCGTGGGTCATTTGCTTCTTACAGGCCGGGTGGCGGAAGTTTGCCGTCGGGCCGCCTACGTCATGGATATAGCCCTTAAAGTCCCGGCAGGCCGCCATGCGCCTTGCCTCTTCAAGGATGGAGTCATGGCTGCGCGACTGTACAACGCGACCCTGGTGAAACGTGAGCGCGCAAAAATTGCAGTTGCCAAAGCAGCCGCGTTCGGATGTGATGGAATACTTCACCTCATCAAGCGCCGGTACGTGCCCCGTTCCCCCGGGAAGCGGCTCGCACATATAAGGCAGCGCATACACCGCGTCCAGCTGCTCGCATGTAAGCGGCTTTGCCGGCGGGTTGCATAACAGGCAGCCCTTTTCATGCGGTTGCACAAGCGGCCTTCCGCGCACTGCGTCCTGCTCACGCAGCTGGAGGGCAAACGCCTCGGCATAGGTACGCCTGTCCGCCGCCACGGCCGCAAATCCGGGCAGGATCACCGCGCAGTCCGGCGCGTCGGGCAGAGCCGGGATGCGCACGCATGTGCCGGGAATGTCCGTCAGTTCGCGCACAGGCCTGCCGTCCGCAAGCGCTTCCGCAAGCGTGAGTATCGTGCGTTCGCCCATCCCGTAAACCAGAATGTCTGCGCCTGCGTCATAAAGCATGCTGTGGCGCACGCGGTCGTCCCAGTAATCGTAGTGTGCAAAGCGGCGCAGGCTCGCCTCAATGCCGCCGAGAACCACCGGCACGTTTGCATATGCCTCGCGGCAGCGGTTGCCGTAGACGATGCACGCGCGGTCCGGCCGCCGGCCTGTTTCCCCATGGGGCGAATACGCGTCCGTATCGCGCCTTCGTCCGGCGACTGTATAATGATTGACCATGGAATCCAGATTGCCCGCAGAAACGAGAAATGCAAGCCGCGGCCTGCCAAGCCGGCGAAACGCCTCCGCGCTGTGCCAGTCCGGCTGTGCGATTACCCCCACGCTGAAGCCATGGGAAATCAGCACACGGCTGATAATCGCCGTGGAAAACGACGGATGATCGACATATGCGTCGCCCGATATGAAAACAAAATCTGCCTGCGCGATTTTGCGCGATTGCATCTCTTGCACGGTGAAAAACGGCGGAAGCTCCCCGCTTTTCACGACACGCGCCCCTCGTCGGCCCGCACCGGCGCGTCCTTTTGCGCCGAAGACGCCGCCCGGATGGCGCTGTCGGCCAGCGCGGTCTCCAAATCGCTGAACAGCTCGGGGATGAGCGCATCCACATCCGGCGCGCTCTCATGCGTCTCCACTTCAACCGCGACCGGGTCCGGGCCAGCCTCCGCCGCGGCGCCGCCTTCGCCCCCCTTTGTCCCGGCGCGTTTGCCCACCGTTGGGTCCGGGCCGGCAGGCGGCTGTTCCAAAACGCCGGCAGGCCCCGGCTTTGCACGTCCAACGCGCACGGCGGGCCGGGTCGCCGCTGCGGAGGCGGAAATGGCGGCTCCGGCCGGCTTGGAGCCGGAGCCGGCGCGGGTCGGATGGTTCCCGGGCATACCGACTGTTTCCACCGCCGCGCTTCCCTCCGATTTGTCCACGGCCGCGCCCTCGGGCGCCTTGCCCGCATTTGTTCCGCGCCTCAGCGGCTTACGGCTTTGCCTTTCCGCATCCCTGCGGCCGCGCACATGAGCCGGGCCTGCCTCCGCATCGGCGGCAGCCAGCCTTCGCAGCGCTTTATCGCCATTGGCAAGCGCTTTCTTCACATCGGCGGACAGATCGTCCGTGGCTTCAAGCTTCTTGAGCAGATACTCCATTGCGATAAGCATTTGCTTACGCTGCGCCTCAAGCTTTTCAAACCGGTCGATGACCGCGTCCAGAAACATATCTACTTCGCGCATGTCATAGCCCAGAAACTCACGCGAAAACTCCCGGTTTACAATGTCCTCTATCTGGATTGCCATGCCGTCCCCTCTTTCAAAAACAGGCACACCAAACGCTTGATGTGCCATACCGAACTCCGATTCGCCGCGCCACGCCGGCGCGGTCAGATCATATCGTCGTAGTCGTCCTCACCGTTTCCAACCACATCGTAGTTGTTAGGCGCAACAACAAAGATACCGCGCGAAATCTTGCACATCGTGCCGTTGAGCGCATATACCGCGCCCGAAAGGAAGTCGAGTATGCGCTGCGCAGAATCCACCTCAAGCTCCTCCATGTTGACAATGACCGGTTTGCGGTTTTTCAGGTTGTCAATGATGGCCTGTGTATCCTCGTAGCTGACAGGATGATACACAATCATCTTCATGCCGCCGGAAATCGGCAAATTTCCGCCCGTGGTGGTGGCGCCGCGATCCGCCCTGCCACCGCGCCCGGAGGAGCGGTTGTTAAAGCTGACAACATTATCACCGCGGTCGCCGCGGTCATATCGTTCGCCGCGCTCCGTTCGTTCGCCGCGCTCGTAGCGGTCGCTGCGATTGTATCGGTCATCCCGGTCGTCGCGATAATAATCATCGCGGCGGTCGTCCTCGAGTTCGTCGCCCTCCTCGATGCCGATAAAATCCAGAAATTTACTGTACAGGCTTGCCATCCAATGTCCTCCGAACTTACCCCAACGCCGCACGGCAAATTCGTGCGGACCGCTATTTATTTTTGATTCCGCGCTCCGAACAGTGCCGAACCCACGCGCACTTCGGTTGCCCCCTCCTGTATGGCCACGTCAAAATCATGGCTCATGCCCATAGACAACGTGTCGACGGGCAGTTCGGGACAGGCCGCGCGTATACGGTCAAAGAGCTCGCGCATATGCGCAAAATACGGACGCGTCTGCTCCGGCGGAAGCGCCGGCGGGACGCACATTGCCCCACGCAGGCGCAAATTTACACAGCTCGCAACCGTTTGCACAAATGCATCCAGCTCTTTTACGGCCACGCCGCCCTTTTGAGGCTCGTCCCCAACATTGATCTGTATCAGTACGTCGGACACAATGCCCATTGACGCGCTCCGCTTTTGCAGCGCCGCCACAAGGCCCGGTCTGTCCACCGATTCGATCAAGGCAACATCACCGCAGACATATTTTAGCTTATTCGTCTGCAGATGTCCAATGAAATGTACGTTGCAGCCACCTTGTTCAAAAAAAGTTTTCTTTTCATGGAGCTCCTGCGCATGATTTTCGCCAAAAAACCGGATTCCAAGCTCGTAAGCCTCCTGCATGCGCGCAACCGGCACGTATTTGCTTACGGCGACCAGACGCACCTGCAAAGGGCTCCGCCCGGCGCGATCGCACGCACGCTCCACCCGCTCCCGGACGGCCGCATAGCTATGTGAAACGCTCATACTCATGGCTTAATAAACTTTTGTCCTGCAACGAGCGTGTCCGAAGCATTTTTTGCCCGGATAACCGCTTTTTTATTGTCCTGTCCGAGAATATCCACCTCAACGCGCAGCGGCGTTTCGCCGAGTTCAATGTTCACGCCCGGCACGCCGCTCACAACGTCGATTGCGTTCAGCGGAACAACCAGACCCTGCGCGGATTTGGTAACGATTGCCGAAACGGTGCGCACGCTCACAAGGCTTCCGATATCCGTGTTGAACTCCAAAATGTTCACAACCGAATTTTCCGAAACGGTAGTTTCGCGTGCGGTCGCCGTATACGTCTGGTCGGAATAGTCCGGGAACTGGACGGTGTACTGTTCGCCCTGCGCCAGCCGCATCGGCTCGCTCGACTTGGTAACAAACGCAATAAACCACCGCATGTTGCCCACGATGCGGTAAAGCGGCGTTTCCGTGGTGGTATCCGCCGTGTTGGCGGTGTTGCCGCCCTTTACCACGCTGTTGATCAGCGCCGCATTGACGGTGCTCAGCTTATCGATGCTCAGCACGCGCTCGTAACCGTCAAAGTAAAAGCTTACGATGCCCGTGCCGGATTCATTGACGATATCCCGCTTCCAGTTGGCCTGCGATTGCACCTGCGCGTCCAGCTGCG
>CAYUTA010000008.1:0-38272 GCA_964447605.1 uncultured Oscillospiraceae bacterium
TACGTCCCCGCTACTTCGTCAAACTGATGCTTGACTTTTCATAGCTGGTCTTTCTCAGGGAGCGCGCCGCAACGCAAAAGCAGCGCCGGCGTGTCAAATTTCGTTTCTAATGGACTTGCCGCGTCATCCCCGAACGGAGACGGGACGGGATGATCCGGTTCATCCGCCGGAAGCGGCAGGCGGCGTAGCTATCCGGATCCACCGGCCGGGTATCCGGGGGAGACGGTTCAAACCTGGGCAGGGATGGCCGACAAGCGCGTCCGCCAACCATTTGACAGTCCGCCGTCCGTGCACGCAATCGCCGCAAGGGACGCACCGCCGTTGGGAAACCGTTTTTTTGAGGGCTGAAACGCCGCGGCCTAGCGGCTGATGTCGTCGGTCTGGCGCACCAGGTCCACACTCAATACGCCGTCGAGCGCAAAGAGCGCGTCCACAATGGACTTGCCCCGTTCCCCGGCCGCCCTGTCCACGCTGCGCTTGGAGAGCTCGTAGATTAAGTCCCCGCTGTCGCGGGTGGCGTTGCGCACGCGGAGCGCGGCGCTTTTGCCAAAGTATGCGCCGACGGCGGATTCGGCCTGATCCAGCGCCTCGACATCGGCCCTGACCACGAGCAGGTATTTGCCGTCCTTTTTGGTCTGGCCCATGCACAGCAGCAGCAAAAACACCACGACGGAGCCCGTCACGGCCTCAATGTACATTGAAACCCCGCAGCAGATGCCGATGCCGATGCACCAGAACAGAAAGGTCGCGTCCCGCGCATCCTTGACGGCGGTGCGGAAGCGGATGATGGACAGCGCGCCGACGAGGCCGAGCGACAGCGCAACATTATTGCTGATGGCGTTCATGATGCCCGTGGTGATCACCGCAAGCATGGCAAGCGACGCCATGAACTTTTTGCTGAAAGCCGTGCCGGAATAGGTCAGCCGGTAGGCCAGGCAGGCAAACAGCGCCAGCATCACCGACAGGATCAGGTTGAGCAGCAGCAGGTCAAAGCTTGTGGAGTTGAGTTTTTCCAACGTTTCCTGTAAAATTTCGTTCATTTCGTTCCTCCCCTCATATGGTGAGCCGCGCGGATGCGTATTTGCTGTTGGCCTGTGAAAGCGCGTCCACGCCTGTCAGGATACATTTGATGCTGTCGTATAAAAAACCGGTATACTTGACCTCCAGCACGCCAACGTCCGGCGGCATGAGCGGCTCAAAGGAGGCGCATGGGTCAAACAGCGACGCGCCCGCATGGGACGCGCCGATATTAAAATCAAACGTGACCCGGGTATCGTTCGGGCGCATGACATACGCCCTGCGGCGGTAATCCACCACGACCCGCGGGCGGTAGCAACCCATTTTCATGCGGGCGTACAGCTCCGCCGCAAGGCCGCCGCCCTTCTGCAGCAGGCAGCCGTAATCGCCGCCGGCAAGCGCCCTTGCCTGCGCGGGCGTGACGGACAGACTGCGTTTTTGGCTCTCCCGCCCGGTTTTGCACTTGTACTCAAGCCGAAACAGCCGCCCGTCCGGCGGATAGCACCGCAGCCGCACCTTCTGCTTGGAAAGCAGGCCGTCGAGCACGTCGAACAGGTCCTCGTCCCAGAGGGAATCAAAGTAAAGCGAGCGAACCAGGTATCCGTTCCCCCCGGTATGTCTATCCCGCTGCAGGCTGGCCGCAAGAAGCGGCTCGATGCGCGCAAAATCGGCGATGGAGAGGAGATACTTCACCTCGTTGCGCAGCGGCTCCGCCGGTTCCGGGGCGAAGCCGGACGCCGGTTCGGAATGTTCCGCGGCATTCAGGATGCGCTTGCATTTGCCCCGCGCCCGTCCCGTTAGCTCCATCATTGCGCGCCCACCCCCTGCAGCGCGTCGATCCGGGCCGTAAAGTACACGGAGGTCAGCACCTGCGCATAGTCTACGATCAAAAAATCCGTCACGCCGTAATCGGAAAAAAACGCCATAAACGCCGTTTTGCCGCCGTTAAAATAGCGCGGGTCAATGAGGATCGCGCGCGCAAAGTTATCCGCCAGCCACGGCATCAGCACGTTTGCATAGGAATCGCCCACCACCAGAATGCAGCTGCCGTCGCCGCGGCGGCCTTCAATGACGGTGTGGCTGAACGACGATTCCACAAACGTATAGTAAAAGCCGCGGGCCGGGTCCACCACGTTGCCTTTACGCACCACCGGCGCGTTGCCGTCCTCCTCGAACGTAGACACCGTCTGCGGACAGCTGCTGTTTTGATAGAGGTAATAGGCCAGCGTGTCCGGCTGGTTTTTGATGGACGCCACGTTGTTTTTGGCATAAAGATAGCCTAAGAAGCCCTCGACCTCATGCCTGTCGTAGTCCGCAATGGGCAGATGGCTGCGCCCCATGCTTTCGAAAAGGGCCTCCGCGGCATAGTAGGCCGCAAGCGCGGTCCAATGATGGTCCGTGCGGAAGTAGAGCGCGTCAACGTCCTTGTCCGCAAGCCTTCCATATGCGTCGACCCTGGTCACGGAGGCGTCCACGTTTTTATAAACATGGTCGATGGCCTCCTTCTGGCTGTCCGCGAGCGCACGCACATGCTCCTCCTCAAACTCAATCCGGCTGGGCACGAGCATGAGGTATTTGTGGACGCTGTCCGGCAGGCTCTTATAGCAGGCGTTGACCACCTGCCAATAATACCTGCGGGCGGCGTCATTGTTTTGATACACGGGTACGATGCGGTCGTTCAGAATGAGATATTCCTCCTCCCGCACGTCGGCGGCGGGCGCCTGGATCGCCCCCGCGCTTATGGCAGGCGCCTCCTCCCGCACGTCCACGCCGATGTCCACCTCCTGCCGGACCACGCGGATATCCGTGGGCTTCTCCATCATGCCCTCCAGCCGCTGCGAAAGGGACACCAGGCGGTTCCTGCTGAACACATGGTCGGAAAGATAGGTTTCCAGACCGCTTGCAAACCCGCCGGAAAACCAGGAATCCCGGCTGAATTCCGGCATGGCCGCGAGCGTCCGGTTCTCCCGCTGCGACACCGTCTCCGCGCTCAGAAACGCAAAGGCCGTAAAGCCGCTCACGGCGAGAAAACCCAGAATAAAAAGCAACATCGCGCCAACAGGTCTTTTTTTCATGGCGGCCTCCTTTTAAAACCGGAAGTACAGAAACGGGTTATAGCTCTGGTTGAGAATCATTATAAACGATGCGGCCAGCAGCGCAAGGCCCCAGAGCGCCTTGAACCCGTAGCCGCCGCGCTTGCAGAAGATTCTGTTCCCCAGCCGGGCGGGAAGCGGCGTTGCGCCCACGGCCATCACGGGAAGCAGAAAGAAGCAGGCGTATATGGCCGAGGTTTCCCGCAGGCTTAAGCGGATGGCCGCGCCGTTTAAACCGAGCAGGCTCTGCGTAAACAGGCCCAGCTGGGTCAGGTCGGTATAGTAGAAGATCGCCCAGCCATAGAGCATGATAATCAGCAGGTAGAGGTTGCTGATTACAGGAATCTTGCCCATGTCCACATTACGCTTGAGCAACAGTTTTTCCAAAAACAGCAGCATGCCGTAGAACAGCCCCCAAAGCAAAAAGTTCCAGCTCGCGCCGTGCCACACGCCCGTAAGCGCCCACACGATGAAGAGGTTGCGGTAAGGGCGCCGCCGGTTGCCGCCGAGCGGAATGTAGACGTAGTCGCGGAAAAAGCTGCCGAGGGAAATATGCCACCGCCGCCAGAATTCCGTAACGGTTCTCGATATATACGGATAGTTGAAGTTCTCCTTAAAGTCGAAGCCAAAGATCTTTCCAAGACCGATGGCCATATCCGAATACCCGGAAAAGTCAAAGTAAATCTGGAACGCGTAGCAAAGGATGCCCACCCACGCCCCGCTGGCGGAAAGGGAGGAAAGCCCGTCGGTCAAAAGCGCGGCGGCGACCGAGCCCGCGTAATTGGAGAACAGCACCTTTTTGCCGAGGCCGACGGTAAAGCGGAACGCGCCGTCGGCAAAGCCGCCGACGCTCTCCTTCCGGCCGTTGATCTGCCCGGCAATATCGGCATAGCGCACGATGGGACCGGCAATGAGCTGCGGGAACATGGATATGTACAGCAACAGATAAAAATAATTCTTTTGCGCACGCACCTCGCCCCGGCTCACATCGAGGACGTAGCTGATGGACTGGAACGTAAAAAAGGAGATGCCGATGGGCATGGCATAGCCAAACTCCCGCAGCGTCAGGCCGGTCACGCCGTGAAGCGTCCCGGCAAAAAAATTATAGTATTTGAATACGAACAGCAACGCAAGGTTTATAAGCACGGTTGCCCACATGAGCAGCTTGCGGGCGCCGCCGTTTAACCGCACAAGGATCAGGCCGCTGATATAGTCGGTAAGGGTGATGGCGATCATCGCGCAAATCCAGATGGGCTCGCCCCACGCATAGAACAGCAGCGAAAACAGCAGCAGGACCATATTGCGCCAGCTCCTGCTTTTTATGATAAAATACAGGATCAGCACGCCGGGCAAAAACAGCCCGAGAAAAACCAAGCTGGAAAAGACCACCCGCTACTCCCTCTCTTCCCCGTCGCGTTCAAACAAAATCCGGCAGTCCGGCGCTTCGTCAAAGGCGTATTCGCCAATGTTCGGTTCGCCGTGGATGACCAGCTGCGTCAGGGCCTTGCAGCCGCCGATTACATAGTCCTCAATCTCCTCAAGCCGCGCCGGCAGCCTCAACCTTTCAAGCGATTCGCAGCCGTAAAACAGGCTGGTGCGAATCTCCTTAATCCCTTTCGGCATGGCAAAGTGCCGCAGCGCCGTGCAGTGCTGGAACGCATGGGAACCGATTTCCTCCAGGCGGGACGGGTGCTCTATCCGGACAAAGGCAAGCCCCGCGCATTTCCGGAAGGCGCCGGTGCCAATGGTCTTAACCCGACTTGGAACGGTGAGTTCCGCCAGGCTTTCGCAGCCGGCGAAGGCGTACGAGCCAATGCGCGTTAAGGCCCGGGCGCGCTCCAGCTTGACCCGCCTGAGTTTCGCACAGCCGTAAAAGGCGTAATCCCCGATGGCTTCAAGCGTCTTGGGAACCACCACCTCAATGAGATTGATGCAGCCGAAGAAAAAGCTTTGCGGCAGTCGCGTCAGGTCCGGCGGCAGCACCACGCGCCGGGCGGCGACGTTGTTTCGCAATCCGTAGGCGCCGAGGGCCTCGAGCTGCGCCAGGTCCGTAAACTCCAGCAGCGAGACGTCTCCGGGCGGGATTTCCTCCTCGACCCCCTTGAGACGACGGCTGTTGGCAAGGGCCGTTTGCAGCTCCCGCTCAAACAGTTCTGCGGGGCCGGCGCCCGTTGTAAGCTTTGCCGCCGCGGCCTTCATGGCGGCGGACACCAAATCGAGCTGCATCCTCAGGTCGTCGACATAGGTCAGGTACGCCTGCATCAGCTGTGCCGCGGCCTCCACGGAGGGCACGCCGCCCTGCGGAACGTACACGGCAGGGCTCAAGGGCGCGGCCGCCCCCTGCGCCGGAGGCAAGGACTCCTCTTTGCCGGACGGGCCGCACGCCTGCCGGGGCGGCTCGGTTTCGGGCGTGGCCGCCGTTCGCAGCGACGGCTCGTTCTCGGGGATGACCATTGCCTGCCGGGGCGGCTCGGTTTCGGGCGTGGCCGCCGTCCGCAGCGACGGCTCGTTCTCGGGGATGACCATTGCCTGCCGGGGCGGCTCGGTTTCGGGCGTGGCCGCCGTCCGCAGCGACGGCTCGTTCTCGGGGATGACCATTGCCTGCGCGGAAAGCCCGGTTTCAGGCGCGATCAGCTCGCCGGGAAGATAGTCCGACCAAAGGAGCTTGACCGGAGGACCGAACAGGCCGCCGCGCCGCATATTCATATTGGGTTCACGCTGCTTCATACTGCGTCATCTCCTGATTTTCAATAGTTTCCGCTGACCACGGTGTAGAAGCGCGCCCGCGACACAACGGTTCCATGTTGTTCCGCCGCCATGTAGCCGTAGATGGTGGCGTGTTCGCTGACAACAATCTGCTCGCGCGCGACTACGGATTTGGTGTGCCCGCGGCGGCCGATGCCGCAGTCATAGCCAATGTACACGCTTTCTTGTGAGAACACGTCGCCATAGACCTGCACGCCCTCCTCGAGCACGATGTCCCCGTCGGCAAAGACGTTGCCCGTGACCACGGTGTTGCGCCGCAGGCGGATGTTTTTCCCGGCCTTGACGCTGCCGAAAATCACGCAGCCCTCGCCTGCGCAGAAGTTTTTCCGGGTAACGAACGCATTTTCCGCCCGTTCTTCCGCCGCAAGGATCGTATCGCCGCCCAACCGGTACACAATCTGTGTAAATTGGTTGTGATACACGCCTGCAAGGCGCATTTTTTCCGGCGCGTACCCGCCGCCTATCCGAATCTCCGGCCCGTACAGCCGCCGGAACCGGCAGTCCCGGCCAATAAGAAGTTCGTAACCCGAGGAGGCGCTGATGCCGAGCGCGCATCCCTCCTCCGCTTCCAGCCGGCGGTTGGCGTCCGCCCAGCGGTCGATCACGGCGCCCTCCTTCAGCAACAGCTTCGTTTTGCAGGCGATGGCGCGTACCTGCGCACGCGCGCCCACCACGGCGCTTCGTTCAGCGTAAATCTCCTTTTTTACCACGCATTCCGGCTCCACGCAAAGATCCTCCGGCGCGTAGACCACCGCCGTACAGGGACTCTGCGCCGCTGCAAGGCGGCCGGTGGTAAGCAGGCGCTCCGGGCGGGAAAGCGCAATGGTTCCGCCGCCGTCATAGGTGTGAAGCGCCCGGGTAATCAGCGCTGTAAAGGACTTTGCAAAGTACCGCGGGTCCTTCCTGTTCTCCGCCTTTACATAAAGCGGCTTGTTGGCGGTAAAATCCTGGGAATACCGGCCGATCAGGATGGGGGTGAACATCAGCACGAGGAACACGCAGAGAATTACGAACAGAAAGGTCATGCCGGCGCCTGCTTTCCGTCCGTGCGGATTTCCGCGGCGGGCTCCCGCTTCCGGCCTGCAAAGCGCTGCGTCTTGTTCCATTTGACGGAGCGGCCGGAGATCAGGTCCACAAGGGAGTCCAAAAATCCAAGACTGATGTTCCACATATAGAAATAAAAGCTGAAGCACAGCATCGGCAACAGCATGATCTCGTTTCCCATGCCGTCGAGAATCGCGCCCACGGACACCTCAAAAAAGGGTGCGAAATTCCCCCACGCATTGTATATGCCGATGAAAAGAATCACCCACCAGCCGTAAAAAAGATCCATTTCGCCCAGGAAGAACAGGCCGAGGCAATCGATCAGCGCCACCCCGAGCAGAAACGGCACGGCATACACCAGCAGCAGCAGCAGCCCGTCCAGCTTCTCCCACAAATTCAGAAAACGGCTGGTGAGAACCCTGCCGAAATAGCGCCACATCACGGCGTTATGCCCCCGCGCCCAGCGGCGGATCTGCCGGCCGCGCACGGCCCAGGTCTCCGGCGATTCTTCATAGCATTCGGCGCTGTTGTCATAAACGATGCGCCAGCCGTTGACGTACAGCTTATAGGTCAACTCCGTATCCTCGGCCAGTATGCTGGTATTAAAGCCGCCAAAGGCCAGAAAGGGCTCTTTGCGGAATCCGCCCACGGTGCCGCCGTACTGCGGAATCAAATTGAGGTTGTATCGGGCCTGCTGGTCCACCTGATAGCCGCCCGAGCGCTCCAGATTGAGCAGGTTTGTCAGAACGTTTACATTTGCGTTGACGGGCGCCACCCGCCCCATGACGGCGCCCACCTGCGGGTCAAGGAAGGCGGAGGCAAGCTTTTTCAACAGGTTCTGGGAGGGGCGGTAGTCCGCGTCAAACACAACGATGATCTCGCCCCTGGCAACCCGCATGGCCTCGTTGAGGCTCACGGGCTTGCCGCGCTCGCCGCCGCCTTCCCGGTGCAGCGGCCGCACAAAGGGGTATTGGCTGAAATACCGGTTGAGCATGCGTTGGGTAGCGTCCTCGGAATGGTCGTTGATGGCGATGATCTCGAGCTTATCGGGATCGTAATCGCAACGAAGCAGCGACTCGATGACATAGCGCAGCACCGCCTCCTCGTTGTGCATGGGAATGAGCACCGTGACAAAGGGCAGGTCGCTGTCGTAAATATCCCGGTAGGAGATCTTCTGCCGGGCAAACTGCCGGTTGTAGGAGAAGATCAGGTGGCGCAGCATATAGACGAGCATGACGGCGACGACGGCGATAAAGTACCCCTTCATGATGCTTATGACCACTGCCATGCGCCGCCCCCCCTTCTTTTTGCAAGCCGTACGCTGTACCCCCTGGAATAGATGGAAAAGATGCCGACGAGCTGCAAAAAATCAAACAGTACGCCGAATGAAAAGAACATTGTGGCCATGAGCAGGGAACTGGCCGCGTGGAGCACGTACAGGTAAACCACATACCGCAGGCAGCCGCACAGAAACGAAACCGCCACCGCAATAAAAAAAGCCGCGAACTTCTGCCCGCCCCGCTCGCACAGCAGGCCAAAGGCAATGCCGGCAAGCGAACTGACGGTAATCCACATGGCGATCTGCTGCTTCATATACAGCTCCGAATACTGCGTGAGCGTATACGGGAACCGTTCGGGAAAAAAGACAAAGAACAGGGCTGAAAAAAACAGGATGTACAGCCCCATACAGAAATAAATCATGACCGGCCGCGCATTATAGTTAATCTGCGAGCAGATAATGATCAGTACAATGCTGGCCATCGCCACAAGAAGCGCACAGGTAAAGGAGGGCGTGGTTCCCGGAATATCGAGGAAATAGACGCTTCCCAGCCCCGGCAGATAGGCGTTGGACACAATGGAGACGGTTTCCCCCGTGACGGACGCAAGGATACGCCCCGCCCACTGGGAAAGCGACAGGGAAATCCGGCGGTAAAACAGCAGGTATACCAGCACGACGGGGACCGCGGTATAGGCCGCAAACGCATAGTTCCACGCGGACGGCCGAGACATGCGCCGGTAGTCGCGGGAATAATCAATCAGCTTTTTTAAGGGCGTCCCGCCCGGGGCCTGCTGCCTGGTCGCCATGCTGCCAGCTCCTTACATTCTGCATAGCCGGTTCCTGCCCGGAATTTGTTACATTGCAACAATTCTGGCGTAAACCTATTATACTTCCAGATTCTGTAACAATACAAGCACTTTCCATGCATCAGATTATAAAGGGCGGAAATAATTTATGCAATATGGATTGCTCCATTGTTAATCGAATGTTCATTCGTATCACCCCGGGGCGGGGGATACCGGTTCCCCAGGCGGGCGCGCCGCCGCCCTGCCCGAAAAAATCGACCAGATATCCGATTTTTTGGGGATATCCTCCAGGCGAGCCGCGCGGATCCAACCGCTTTGATCCGTTGATCTTACAGCCGTGTACAGGAAAAAAATCCACTTTGCAGGCAATGGTAAAGCATGAAAATAATACAAGAATATTCCTGGATATACAATCTTTATGCGTTTTTTTATGTCGCGTATTCAAAGACTGTTTTTACTCTATTATAATGCTATACTGTTAGAAAAGACAATATCGATCATGGAGAAAGCGGGGCCGGTCCGTCCGGGCCGCATTCCCCATATCGGTCCAACGGGAGGGTTGATTATGAAAAGGACTGTTTCTTTGGCCTTGGCGGCCGCCCTCGCGGCGCTGCTGCTTGGCTGCGGTTATCGGCAACGTCCGGCCCCTCCCGCGCCGACGGCGGAGCCCGCAGCAACGGCGCAAACCGTCTGGCAGCCGGGCGTGCAGCTCATTGACGGGCGGACGCGCTGGCGCTGCCTGTTGGACGGGACGGACCCCGCCGCGGGCGCGGCCGACCGCGCCTGCTGGACGCGGGTAGGCTTTGACGACGGCGCATGGAGGGAGTTGTCCGGCAGCTTCGGCGAGAAGGGCGGCGAACGGGCGCCGCTCGGGGAAGGGTTTGCGCCCACGCAGCTTCTGCCCGCCGTACGGGAGGACGGAAGCCCCATTCCCGGCTGGTTTTTCCGCGCCACGCTGCAGCTTGAACATACGCGGGACATCGAGGCGCTTTCCGGCACGCTGTACTATGACGACGCGGTGATCGTGACCATCAACGGCGTGGTGGTGTTTGAGGGAAACCTGCCGGAGGAGGGGTTTGAAAGCAATCTGTCCTTCGGCGCGCAGGCCGGGCATGACCTGCCGCTTGCGGGCGCGTTCACCGTACCGGCCTCCATGCTCCGGGAGGGCGAGAACGTCGTTGCCGTGGAGCTGCACCAGGCTTGGGAAAACAGCACCGACGCATATTTTGCATTTCCGGAGCTGCGGGTGGATACGGCGTACGGCCTGCTTGCGCTCAATACGCTGGACGTGTTTGCGGGTGGGGATGAAAGCTGCGTTTCCATCCGCTGGCGGGGTGCGCCGGACGGGATGCTCTGCTATGCCGCGGGCGACTTGAGCGGCCAAAACATAGAGCCGAAAGCGGTTATTTCTGTGGAATCCCAACCTTTCGGCCCGGATGAAAGCTGCCGTACGGCGGCATTGACGGGTCTTTCGCCCGCCTCCGCCTATACCTATTGGATCGAGTCGGAGGGGCGCAAGTCCGCGCTTCAGGTCATCAAGACCGGCGATCCTTCGGATTTTACGCTCCTGTGTCTGGGCGACCCGCAGCTCACGGGGAAAACCACAACGGCCGCCCTTTCCCGCATCGCGGAGGATCATGCGGATGTGTCGCTGATCCTTTCGCTGGGCGATCAGGTGAACAATGCGGATAAGGTCTCTCAGTATGAAAGCTTTCTGAATGTGGCCGCATTCAGCCGGATTCCGCTTGCGCTCTGCCGCGGCAACCACGAGGACGCCGCGCTCCACGAGGTCTATTTTTCCGCGCCCGCGGAGCTGACGGGCACGGACGGGGACCATGCCTTTTGCTATGGAAACGCACAGTTTATCTGCCTTGAGTCAAACGACACGGCCGCGGACGGGCACGAAGCCTTTCTCCGCGAAAGGATGGCCGCACATCCTGAAAAATGGACCGTTGTCGCCATGCACCACTCGCCGTTTGGAATCGGCAGGCATTCAGACGACGCGGATACGGCCGTTTTGCAAAGGGAGTACGCGGCGCTGTTTGCCCGGCTGGACGTGGATCTGGTGCTTTCCGGCCACGACCATCTCTACGCCCGCACGGGGCTGATGGAGAACCTGACCCCCGTGCCGGGCAAGGAGCGGGAAGTGCTATTCCGGCAACCGGGCCAGACTCTGTACGTCAGCGCCGGGTCGAGCACCGGCAGCAAATATTATGAAATGGAGGCGCCGGACGCCGCCCCGTTCGCGTTTTCAGGCGAGCCGGAGCAGCCCGGTTACCTGCGTATCCGCGTGACGGAAACCGCCATCGCGGTGGAAGCCTTCAACGCGGAGGACGGCAGCCGCATCGACACGGTCACGCTCGTCAGAGCCGGACGCGCGCAGCAGCCGTGAATCGGGCTGCAGCCGGCGGGCGTTTCCAACGCGGCGTCCATTGCTTCCGGTATGGATTCGACTGGAAATCCAGTGGTGAAAAACATTGATACGGGCCGGGAGATCTCAATTCGTGGCGCCGGCATCAGGCATGGTCTCGATGGAGCGTTTTTTACGATGGATATTCGCGAGGCCGTCTCTGATTTTTTTCACAGCCCGCGCCGAGGCGGCGTTTTTTCGCCTGAATACGGCCGGCGTGGAATGCAGGGAGGCGAAGCGGCGGCCAACTGCGGTTGCCCTGTCGAAACACACTGTTTTTCGGTGGGGTAGACAAATCGGCGCAAACGGCATAAACTACACACAGGGCAACCCTGCGCAACCGGAAAACCGCCCGGCTGCGCAGTTTTTTGCAGGAGCGGCACGCATGACAAAAAAAATCATATTCACCGGCGGCGGAACGGCCGGGCATGTAACCCCCAATATCGCGCTTATCGAGCGGCTGCGCGACGAGGGCTGGAATATCCACTATATCGGCACGGAAACAGGGATGGAAAAGGGTCTCATCGCCAGAGTGGAGGGGGTCACATATCATGTGATCTCGTCCGGCAAGCTGCGCCGGTATCATTCGTGGCAGAATTTTTTGGACCCGTTCCGCGTGCTAAGGGGCATCGGGCAATCCATGCGCCTTATGAAACAACTGCGTCCCGACGTGGTGTTCAGCAAGGGCGGGTTCGTCTCCGTGCCGGTGGTGATCGCCGCGGGCAAAACCCCCGTAATCGCGCATGAAAGCGACTATACGCCGGGCCTGAGCAACCGGCTGGCCAGTCGGTTTACCGACCGCATCTGCGTTACGTTTGAGGATACGCTTTCGCGCGTGCCGGGGCATAAGGGCGTATATACGGGCACGCCCATCCGTCCGGAGCTCTATGAAGGCGACCGCGCGCGCGCGCTGGCGCTCACCGGGCTTTCAGGGAACAAGCCGGTGCTGCTTTGCATGGGCGGCAGCCTGGGCGCGCAGCGGCTCAACGAGCTTGTGCGCGAGGCGCTGCCGCGGCTGACCAAAACATACGACGTGGCGCACCTGTGCGGAAAGGGCAAGCTGGAGGAGAATATCCGGCGCGGGGGCTATGTGCAGTACGAATACATTACCGACGAACTGCCCGACCTGCTCGCGCTTTCCGACGTGGTGCTCTCCCGGGCCGGCGCCAACGCCGTGTTCGAGCTGCTTGCGCTCAACAAGCCCGCCGTGCTCGTGCCGCTGACGGCCGCCAGCACGCGCGGCGACCAGCTGCTCAACGCGCGGTATTTTGAAAAGAAGGGCTACGCCAAAGTACTCGACCAGGACGCGGCCACGGCGGACGCGCTCTGCGACGCAATCGACGCGGTCTACCGCGACCGCGCGGCCTATACGCGCGCAATGGAAACCGACACGCGCAGCGACGGCACGGAGGCCATTTTACAGCTCATCCGGGAGACGGCCGGAGCGTGAGGCGCGCGCCGCCGGAAAACAGTGGTTTTTTGGTGAGATGACGGCGGTTCGTCCCTCGCGCCATGCGCGTGCGTGCGGCGAAATCGAGCCCGCCGACAACCTTTGGTTTGCCGGCAGGGAAGCGCTGCGGCGGATTTTCCCGGATTGACGGCGCAATCCCGCGTGCAGGACGTGAAAATCCATGCGCATGCCGCGGATTTTGACAGGATTGTACGGCGCCGCCCGCGGTTGCCTCGCGCGCGGGCTGACACGGCGACCCGCGGCCCCCCTTTTTTTATCACGCCGCGGTGGTTGAGGAATGCCTGTAAGGCGCCGCGCCACAACCCCGTGCGAGGACGGGCGTTTCGCAGCATTCCATTTCAGACAAAAGCCGGTATTTCGGGGCGCAGGGGCAAATTCCCCTGCAAGAGTCTCCCGCGAAAGGATCCAAATGAAAGAACTTATCGCACTGCTTCCTACTCAAAGCGCCGCCGCCGCGCTGTCGGAACTGACGGCTGCGGCAAAAAAGCGTGCCGGGCGCACGGAGGTGGACGCGTTGCTTGGCGACCGTTCCGCCGTCAAAGCGCTGCTTCATGCGCCGGATGCAAAGGCGCGCAAGAACGCCGCGCGGCTGCTTGGCGCGCTCGGGCACGCGGCGGACGCGGAGGCGCTGATTGCCGCGCTTGCGCGGGAGCGGACGCTGTTTGCCATCCCTTCGATTTTGCTTGCGCTTGGCAGCGTGGGCGGAAGCGCCGCCGGGGATGCGCTCGCATTCTATTCCCCGCCCGCGCCCGCCGATGAAACGGAGCAAAAGCACTGCCGTGAAATCATGGACGCGCAGAAAAAAGCGCTTGGCGCGCTGCGCGCGGACGAGCCGCTGCCTGCGTATGCGCTCGGCGCGCCGCGCGACGTGCTGCTGCTTGCGCCGGAGGGGTTTGCCGGTATGCTCTGCCGGGAGCTGGCCGAGCTGGGCTATGCGCCGCAAAAGACCGCATCGGGCGCGCTGGTGCGGACGGGGGAGTTGCAGAAGCTTTACCGGGCGCGCTGCTTTTCCGAGGCGCTGCTGCCGCTCGGGGAGGGGATTGCGCTTTCCGCAGCCGCCGTGGCGGCCGTAGCTGCGCCCGTTTTAACGCCGCCGGAAGAGGGTACAGGCTTGACCGGGGAGGCCGCGCGTTTGATGAGACTCCCCTGGCGCGTTGAGCTGCGCGGCTATACGGGCGACCGCGCGGCGTTTATACGCCGGATAAACCGATTGATCGGCCCGGGGGACAACCCCTCGCACTATGCGCTCGAACTGCGTGTATGCTGTAAAAAGAACGCCTGCGACGTGTTTTTGCGCGCGGCCACCGTACCGGACGGACGGTTTGCCTACCGCAGGCGCGCCATTGCCGCCTCCATTGCGCCCGCTACGGCGGCGTGTCTGGCGCGGCTTGCCGTCTCGGCCTGGCGCGGCGGCGCGGGGAATGAACCTGAAAAAAAGCCCGGTCAGGAAGCGGTTTTTGCCGTGCCGGGCGCGCAAAGCGCCGAGCATGCGCGGAGCGCGGGCGGGCGGCCGCGTGCGCTCGACCCGTTCTGCGGCAGCGGCACGCTGCTGATCGAGTTGAATCAACGCATTTCCTGCGCGTCGCTTACGGGGGTGGACGTCTCCGCCGCCGCGCTTTCCGCCGCGCGTGAAAACGCCGCCGCCGCGCACGCAAAGCTCCTGCTTTTGCAAAAGGATGCGCGCAGGTTCGAGGTGCGCGCGCCGTATGACATCGTGCTGACGAACCTGCCCTTTGGCAACCGCGTGGGCACGCACGCGGAAAACGGACCGCTCTATCGCGCGTTTGTTCAGCGGCTGCCCGAGTTGCTGGCCGACGGGGGCGTGGCCGTGCTGTACACGATGGAACGCCGCCTGCTGAACGCATGCATTCAGGCCGCGCCGGAGCTGACGCTCAGGCACGCGGTGCAAACGGAGGCGGGCGGGTTGCTGCCCTGGGCGTTCGTGCTGCAAAAGGTTGACAAGCGCGCGCTGGATGCGGTTGAATAAGAAAAGCGGTTTTTGGCGCAGGCCGCCGCTGCCTGCGGCCCCAACTCTTCCGCCGGAAGCTGAACAAAGGAGCGTGTCCATGCAAATACCCGTCTGTAAGGCCAAACGAAAGCCCTGCTTTTCCAACCGTATCGTTGCGGGCTGGATGCTCGTAGCGCTGCTGCTGATGCTCGGCGCGCCGGTCATGCTGCTCAACGACGCGGTGCAGCTTGCGCTGCTGCCGATGGGCGCGTTCGCGCTGATTGCGTTACGCGACAAGACGTTCTGCCTGCACAGGCTGTTTCTGGGCGAGGGCCGCGGCAGGCGGCTGACGGCGCTGGCGCTGGCGGCAGCGTATTTTCTGCTGCTGTCGGTTCCCAACCTGCTCTCCTGCCCGCTGTTTTCCGAAGGCGGGCTTGCCGCGGTCTGGTGGCGGTACCGGTGGGAGCGGCTCCTGTATCTTTGCTGGAACTGGACGGGCTTTCTTGTCGGCTATGTGCTCGCGGTTTACGCCTGCATGCACTATGCGCTCGGCCTTGCGCTCGGCGCGCGCGCACAGGCGGCGGACGAGCCCGCGCTGAAACCCCGGTTGCGTGTGGTCGGGCTGTACCCGGCCGTCCTTCCCGTGCTGCTGGTCTGCCTGTGCGTATTGTTTGCCAGTTCGCCCAGCCTGTTTATCGGCGACGCGCCCTCGGTGTGGTACGGCGCGCGCGACAATCTTTGGAGCGAGTGGCACACGGCGGGATACATGCTGTTTGTCAAGCTGTGCAGCCTGATCTGGAATTCGCAGCGCATGGTCACGCTGGTGCAGACCGTTGCGTGCGTATATATCCTAAACTATGCGCTCACGCGCATGGTCAACGCCGGATGCAGCCGCAAAGCCTGCCGCGCGTACCTTGCGGCGGTCGCGGTAAGCTTTGTTCCGCTGTATTTTTTACAGGCGATCATCAAGGACGTGGTGTTCGCCCTGTCGCTGTTTGCATTTACGCTCGGCGTGCTCAACCTGGTCCGGTCGGAAAGGCCGCGCCTGTGCGACTGGGCGTGGACGGCATTTTTCGGGCTGTGCGCCTGCCTGTTCCGGCATGCGGGCGCGCTGCCGGTTGCCTGCGGGTTCGCCGGGCTGTTTCTGTTTTTTGCGGTCAGGCGGTCAAAGGCGGCGTGGGGCGTGCTGGCGGCCGGGGCCTGCGTCGCCGTGTGCGGCCTGCTCGTCGTCCACGTGCTGGCGTACCGCGTGCTGGACTTTGAGCGTAACCCGGAATACATCGCCTACAGCGTGCCCATGACCATGATCGGCGCGGTTGCCGCCAGCGGCGAACCCATAGACCCCGCGGATGCGGCCGTGATGGAACGCGTCATGCCTGTGGAAAAATGGGCGGCCTGCTACAACCAATACTTTGCAGACAGCATATCGCGGCCGTACGGCGCGATTGGCGGGGACGTCGAAAAGGTTGCCGGGCAGCGGCTTGGCGGCGAGCTGCTCCGGCTCAACTGGCGGTTTCTTATGCGCCATACCAAAACCTATGTGACCGCGTTTTTTAATTTAAATTCGCTGATGTGGGAGCTGGCCACCCCGGCCGACGGCTATGTGCGCAGCTATCTTGGCTATCCCGTAACGAAAATCGCGGACTTTGTAGCCGCGCAGGGTTATGCCGGCGACGGCGTTGAAACCGTGAGCAAGGAGCTCAAGCAGGCCGAGGACACGGTGTTTACCGGCCTTGCACCCACTGTGAACCGCTATGCCGAGCTGCTTTATGGCCTGCCCGTGACGCGGTGCCTGTTCTGGCGCGGCGGGTTTGCCAACCTTGCCATGATTTTCTGCGCGGCGGCGCTGCTTTTTAAGCGGCGCGCGCGCGACCTGCTCGCGCTCATTCCCATTGCGGCGGTGACGCTGGGCATGCTGGTTTCCATGCCCGCGCAGGAGGTGCGTTACGTCTTCCCCAATCTGCTGTGCGCAACGTTCTTTTGCGCGTATGCATGCGGCGCAAAACCGCAAAAAGGCGGCGCGTCTTAACGGGAGCGCCGGGCTCGCCGCGGCAACGCGCCATTTTGGATACGGGCGCGTAACGATATGCGGCCGGCAAGATGCAATCATACACGCCCGTGGCGCGGGTATCCGCGCCCGATTCCTCCGCGCGCGAGCCGTGCGCCGGCCCGGGTGCTGTTTATCCCGGTTTCGCGCATGTTTTCCATTGCCTGCGCGCGCGCTTTCTGCTATACTGATAAACTAGATTTGTATGCTTAAAGACGTTTGGGGCAGAGGTTGCGCGTGCGCGGAGCCGTTGCCGCGGCGGGAGCGAATCGGTAAGGAGAAAACAGCATGGGTTTTGTAGATAAGCTGCTTGGCAACACCAGCGAGGGGCGGCTCAAAAAATTAAGGCCGTACGTGGAGCGCATCAACGCGCTCGAGCCGGACATGCAGGCGCGTTCGGACGCGGAGCTACAAGCGCTGACGGATTCGTTCCGGCAAAGGCTTACCGATGGGGAAACGCTTGACGACGTGATGTGCGAGGCGTTTGCCGCCGTGCGGGAAGCGTCCGTGCGGACCGTGGGCATGCGTCATTTCGATGTGCAGCTTCTTGGCGGCATGGTGCTGCACCAGGGGCGCATCGCCGAGATGAAGACCGGCGAGGGCAAAACGCTTGTTGCCACGCTGCCCGCATATCTCAACGCGCTCTCCGGCAACAGCGTGCACATCGTCACGGTCAATGATTACCTCGCCCGGCGCGACGCGCAGTGGATGGGCAAAATTCACCGGTTCCTCGGCCTCACGGTGGGCTGCGTCGTCCACGACCTCGACGCCGGGGAGCGCCGCGCTGCCTATGCGTGCGACATCACCTACGGCACGAATAACGAGTTCGGCTTCGATTATCTGCGCGACAACATGGTGGTCTATAAGGAAAACATGGTGCAGCGGGATTTAAGCTATGCCATCATTGACGAGGTGGACAGCATCCTCATCGACGAGGCGCGCACCCCGCTGATCATCAGCGGCGCGGGCGAGGAATCCAGCCTGCTGTACGTGGAGGCCAACCGCTTTGTCAGGGGCCTGACGCGCGGCAGCGATATCGTCGAGCAGAGCCGCACCGATCAGATGATGGGCGAGATTGCGCCGGAGGACGGCGATTATCAGTGCGATATCAAGCGCCGCACCGTGCAGCTCACCGCCGAGGGCGTGAAAAAAACCGAGGCGCGCTTCCATGTCGAAAGCCTTGCCGACCCGGCGAACATGGAGCTCAACCACCACATCATCCAGGCGCTGCGCGCCAACGCGCTATTTACGCGCGATAAGGATTACGTCGTGCAGGACGGGCAGGTGCTCATCGTGGACGAGTTCACCGGCCGGCTCATGATCGGCCGCCGTTTCAACGAGGGCCTGCACCAGGCGCTCGAGGCCAAGGAGGGCGTCAAGGTTGAGCGTGAAAACAAAACCCTGGCCACCATCACGTTCCAAAACTATTTCCGTATGTTCAAAAAGCTCGCCGGCATGACCGGAACGGCCAAAACCGAGGAGAGCGAGTTCATGGGCATCTACGACCTGGACGTGGTGGAAATCCCCACGAACATGCCCATGATCCGCAAGGATTTTAACGACGCGGTGTTCGCCACCGAAACGGGCAAGTTCCGCAACGTGGTCGGGGAAATCGAGGCGGTGCACGCCACGGGACAGCCCATTCTCGTGGGCACGATCTCCGTTGAGCGCAGCGAATATCTCAGCGAGCTGCTGAGGCGCAAGGGCATCCGGCACGAGGTGCTCAATGCCAAGTACCACGCCAAGGAGGCCGAGATCGTGGCCCAGGCGGGCAAGCTCAACGCTGTGACCATCGCCACCAATATGGCCGGCCGCGGTACGGATATCCTGCTCGGCGGCAATCCGGATTTCCTCGCGCGGCAGGCGCTGCGGCAGGAGGGCATGGAGGAATGGCTCATCGAGGAGGCTACGGGCCACGCGGATACCGGTGAAGAGGAGATTCTTGCGGCAAGGAAACGCTACATGGAATTGCATGAACAGTTTAAGCGGCAGACCGAGCGCGAGCACGAGCGGGTCGTTGCGCTCGGCGGACTGCATATCATCGGCACCGAGCGGCATGAAAGCCGCCGTATCGACAACCAGCTCCGCGGCCGTGCGGGCCGCCAGGGCGACCCTGGCAGCACGCGGTTCTACGTATCGCTTGAGGATGAACTGATGCGGCGCTTTGGCGCGGACCGCGTCAGCGGCATCATGGAGCGGCTCAACCCGGACGACGACATGGTCATTGAGACGCGCCTGATTACGAGGCAGATTGAAAACGCGCAAAAGCGCGTGGAGCTGCACAACTTTGAAATCAGGAAAAACGTGTTGCGCTACGACGACGTGATGAACAAGCAGCGCGAGATCATCTACGGCCAGCGCCGCCGCGTGCTCATGGGCGAGGATTTAAGCGGGAGCACCCGCTCCATGCTGCAAGAATCGCTCGACGCGGTAACCGCATTGCACTGCGGCGGCCATACGCCGTCGTCGGAATGGGGCTTTGTGCCTCTGAGCAACGACGTGTGCGATATGCTGATGCGGCCGCGCCGGCCCCTGTTTTCCGCCGGTGAAATCGAACGCTTCGGGATTGAGGAGGTCAAGCGGCGCGCGTACGGGTTTGCCGAGGAGGCCTATGCCGAAAAGGAGGCGGAGATCACGGCGGCGGGCGGCGACATGCGCGAGGTTGAGCGCATCGTGCTGCTGCGCGCGGTGGACGCGCACTGGATGGACCATATCGACGCGATGGATCAGCTCCGGCAGGGGATCGGACTGCGCGCCTACGCGCAGTCCGATCCGGTCAACGCGTATACCAGCGAAGGCTTCGACATGTTCGATGCGATGGTGGCCGAAATCCGGGATGAAACCATCCGTACGGTCTTCCGCGTGCAGGTGAAATCCCAGCCGGTGCGCCGGGAACAGCTTGCCAGACCCATCGACACCCCGGCGGAGGGCGGCGATGCGCCCGCGCGCAGGAGCGGCAAAAAAATCGGCCGCAACGACCCGTGCCCCTGCGGCAGCGGCAAAAAATACAAGAATTGCTGCATGAACAGGGAGTCGTAGCGGCGCTTTCGTGGGGACGCTGTCCCCACACCCCCGCTTAGAGAGCACGCTCCCCAGGAACCCTCTTATGCAGGACGCTGTCCCTGCACCCGGCTTAGGGGAGGCGTTCCCCGGGGGCCCCGTGTGCCGACGTCGCCATCTTGCGGCGCAGGCGGGTTTCAAAGGGCAATGCCCCATCACACGATTTTTCGGGAGGATAACCAGAATGATACCCCTTGACGAATATAAAATACAGATCCAGGAGGCGGGGCAGAAGCTCCGGGCCGTTGGCGCGGCGCTGAACCCGGAGGCCATCCAGCAGGAGTTGGCCGGGCTTGAGGAGGCGATGGGCGCGCCGGACTTCTGGAGCGATGTGGAAAACGCCAACAAGGTCAACCAGAAGGTCAAGGCCCTGCAAAACAAGCTGGACCGCTATGGCAGGCTTTGCGCGCAGTTTGAGGACTTGAGCGTGCTTGTCGAGATGGCCGAGGAGGAGGGCGACGACAGTCTGGTCGATGAGATCAGGAGCGAAACCGCCTCCGTGTGCGCGCAGATCGAGACCATGCAGCTTGCGCAGCTGCTCAAAGGCCCATACGACAACTCCAACGCCGTGCTCTCGCTGCACGCGGGCGCGGGCGGCACGGAAGCGCAGGACTGGACCGAGATGCTCTACCGCATGTATACCCGCTATTGCGAGCGCTGCGGCTGGACGGTGCGCGAGTTGGATCTGCTCGACGGCGACGATGCGGGTGTAAAATCCGTTACGTTTGAGGTCAGCGGCGAAAATGCCTATGGCTATCTCAAGGCCGAGAAAGGCGTGCACCGGCTGGTGCGCATTTCGCCGTTTGACGCAAGCGGCAGGCGGCATACGTCGTTTTCCTCGCTGGACGTCACGCCGATTTTTGACGACGACGTGGGCGATATCAAAATCGAGCCGGACGACCTGCGGGTGGACACCTACCGGTCGAGCGGCGCGGGCGGACAGCACGTCAACAAAACCAGCTCCGCCATCCGCATCACGCATCTGCCCACGGGCATTGTCGTGCAGTGCCAGAACGAGCGCAGCCAGATTCAAAACCGCGAGACCGCCATGCGCATGCTGCGCGGCAAGCTGCTGGAACTGCAGGAACGGGAGCGGGAGGCGCAGATGGCCGCCATCAAGGGCGAGATGAAGAAGATCGAATGGGGCAGCCAGATCCGTTCCTATGTGTTCCAGCCCTATACGCTGGTCAAGGACCACCGCACCGGGTTTGAAAACGGCAACATTCAGGCCGTGATGGACGGCGACCTCGACGATTTTATCCGCGCGTATCTGGTGCGGTCATGACGGCGCGCCGCTTTGGCGGGATTGCCGGCAGCGCGGAAGCCCGTTTATTTTTCCGAAAAGGCGGAACCGATGGAATGAAGCCACATACCAGAAAAATCATTGCGCCGGTTGTCATCACATGCGTCATTGCCCTGTACGATATCGGATTTGTAGTCGCGTGCGCCCAAATCGATGCGTTTCCGCCGGCCGCAAAGCTGGTTTTGGGTGGGATTCCCCTGATTTTTGTGGGGATTTGCATATCCGTTCTGGTGGAACGAATCAAGGAGATAAGGAGTGGTGAAGAGGATGATCTTGGTCAATACTGACTACATTGCCGGAAAAGAGCTGGAGATGCTGGGGCTGGTGAAGGGCAGCACGATCCAGTCGAAAAACATCGGGCGCGACATCACCCAGGGCTTTAAAACCCTGGTCGGCGGCGAGTTGAAAGCCTACAATGAGATGATGAACGACGCGCGGGCGCTCGCTACGAAGCGGATGGTCGAGGAAGCGCAGTCGCTGGGCGCGGACGCCGTTGTCAACGTGCGCTACGCATCCGCTGCCGTTATGCAGGGCGCCGCCGAGGTCATGGCGTACGGCACCGCGGTCAAGTTTACGGCAAATTAACAGCGCGTGCATTTGTTCTAACGCAAGCGCTGGAACGGCGCCCCGCCCCCCGGCGGGGAATGCCAAAACGGAGGAAACCGGCGGGCGTATAAGCCCGCCGCTGAAAAACGCCTGTAATTTCAGGTGGAAACCTGTGATTTAAAAGGACGGCAGACCCCTTTGGGCATACATAAGGAAGGGAGAGGTTCCCGTGCGGTTTGATTACGAACTTGTCGGCAAAATCGGCTCGATGGCGCTGATTCGCAGGGCGGATAACGACATCGACTACAATATTTTTTCCCGTCTGGGGCGCGAGCTGAAGCCCGGCATGATCTGGGTGACCAGCGGCGCAACGGAGATCGGCCGGCTCGACTATATCCGCCGGCAGGGGCGCGAGCTTTCGGGCGACCCCCAGGAGGTCAAGGCGGACTATTCGGCACAGGGGCAGACCATCCTGATGGGCGAATACCGGCGCTATATTCCGGACCGTTACAGCGTGCGGCAGCTGCTCGTGGAGCACACGCACTTCAACGACGAGGAAAAACGCAATCACATCCGTGATTTTCTGCTGCGCTGCGCCAGACAGGAGGCCATCCCCATCGTCAATTACAACGACCCGGTGAGCATTGAAGAAATCCGGAAGATGGAGCTTGCGCATCTGCGCGAGCGTGGCGGTGAAGCGGTGGAATGCATCGACAACGACGAGACGGCTTCGGTCATCTGCTCGCTGGTGCATGCGCGCCATCTGGTCATTCTCACCAGCGTGGACGGCATCTACCGCGACCCGGGCGACCCGGGCACGCTCGTGCCCTGCGTCGAGGGGGCGACGCCCGATGAACTGATTGCGCAGGTGACCGCGCTGGAGGGAAGCTGCGTGGGCGCGAGCCGCGCAGGGGCCAACGGCGCAAGGGCCAAGCTCGATTTTATCAAGCGGCCGCTCCGCGAGGGAACGACCGTCGTCATTGCCAACGCAAAGAACCGGATTTCGGATGCGCTCAAGGGGGATTGCCCAAGGACAATTTTTAGAATACGATAAAAAAATCGTTAAACAAAAAATATTTATTGACAATCAATAAATCTAGTGTTAAACTGTCGCCAACCAGAAAATGGAGGGGGCGGTTTTTTATATGAATCGGAAGCTCAATTTGTTTGTCAAGATACTGATCTGGTGCGGCATGGGATTTGGAATCGTGCTCATGGCGTTCATCACGCACAGAGCGGCCGGCTACACCGGCATATCCGCTGTCAACGGCAAGCCCGGCTGGCAGTTTTTCGTATCCTATGCGTTGACGGTGCTGTGCTTTTTGGGCGCGGAATACATTGCCTGGACGCTGCAACGGATGATGCGCTCGCTTGACAGCGATCCCTTTGTGCGGCAAAACGTGGCGGCGCTCAAGCGCATGGGGTTTGTGGCGCTGGGGGTCATGGCGTGCGGCCTTGCCACGCTGCTGCTGCAGGCCGTACCGCTGGCGGTGGTGTTTGCCGTGCCCATCGGCATGTGCGGGTTGTTTTCGCTGGTGCTTTCAGGCGTGTTTGAACGGGCGGTCGCTTTCAAGCAGGAAAACGACCTGACGGTATAGAGGAGGCGGGCGGCATGATACAGGTCAATCTCGACGTCATGATGGCGAAGCGAAAAATGAGCCTGAACGAGCTTTCCGCCAGGGTGGACATTTCGCTGGCCAATCTTTCGATTCTTAAAAACAACAAGTGCAGGGCGATCCGCTTTTCCACCCTGAGCGCGCTGTGCAAGGCGCTGGAGTGCCAGGTGAGCGATCTGATGGAGTTTGTCGAAGATGCGGCGGGCGGCTGAGAAGGCGCATGAAAAAGGAATGCGGTTAGCGTATTCAACCTGAAACCGGCGTGGACACGATTAAAATGCCTCCGTCGCCGGCCAATTGATTCGCATGGGGAGGAGCGGTGCAGCGTATGGAAAACGAGAAGAAAGCGGCCCCGGTTGAACCGGAAGCTGAGCGCGCAGAGGAGGCGCGTCCTGTTTACACCTCCGCGCAGCGGTGGCTGCTGCTGGGCGTGCTCATTGTCGGAATCGCCTGGCGCTGGGGCTGTGAGTTGCCCCATGGCAACTGGTACGGCGCGTTTTGGCTTGCGGCCATGGCGGTCCCCACCGTTTTTTTATGGAGACGCGTGTGCAAAGACCGCACGGCTATGGCAATCGGCGCTGCGGCAATCGCGCTGTGCGTGCTCATGTTGGCGCATGGCGGGCGGAATGATCTGAACCTTCTCCTGCTTGCGGGAATTCCCGCGGCCATGATGCTGTATCTGGTATTCGCCGCGTACGATATCCCGCTGCGCCGCGAGGGAGAGGCGGCGCGCCGGGCGCTTGCGGGCGTGTTCGTGTATCCGTTCAAGGGGATACCGCAGTTCTTTGGCGCGATCGGCTCGCTGGTTTCCGGGCGCGGGCACGGCGCTTGGAAGCGGGTTCTGCCTGGCGCCGCGCTTGGTATCCCGCTGGCCGCGGGCGTGACGCTGCTGCTGATGCAGGCGGATGCGAACATGCAGCGCCTGTTTGAACGGCTGCTTTCCGGCATTCCCCTGTGGATTTGCCGCGGCATAACGGTGCTGCTGGTTGCCATGCTGTTTTTCGGCGTATTCCATTCTGCCATCCGGCAGGACAAAACGCCGATTGGCGCCGGCCGCCCGGCGGATTGGCCCGCTTCGACCATGACGCTGCTTCTTACTCCGCTGCTGGCGGTCTATGCCATATTTGCCTGCTTCCAGTTCGGGTATCTGTTTGGCGGCGCGCTGCCCGCAAAGCTGACCTATTCGGAGTACGCACGGCAGGGCTTTACACAACTCAACGTGGTTGCGGCCATCAACTTTACGCTGCTCGGGCTGTGCTGGCGGTATGGCGCGCAGACTTGGACGCTGCGGGTGCTCGGCGCGCTGCTGCTGACCGCCACGGGCATGGTCGTCGCATCCTCCATCGTGCGGCTGCTGCTCTATATCGACGCATATGGGCTGACCCTATGGCGCGTTCTGCCGCTGTGGCTTGCCATATTCCTTGCGGCGCTCACGCTCCTGTGCGCCGTGCGGTTTGTGCGGCGGACGCTCCCGGTGCTGCGCATCGGCGGCCTGGCATTGTTGTATTGGTATGTGCTGCTGAATATTCCCGACTGGAACGCAGTGATCGCCGCGTACAACGCCGCGCACGGCATGGGCTGAACGGGGGGGTTACGGGGTGGAGAGAGGCGAACGCTTGCTCGGGCGCTGCTCGGCGCGCTGCTGTATCCCGTGTTATGAAGCCTGATCGATTTTTTATTATACCGGCGCCGGATGCGGAGGTCCGGATGCATGTCTTCTTTAGATGCTGCGCCCATGCTTTGCGGCGTTCTGAACGGCCTTGCCGTCTCCGCGCGGAAACGGTATCTTACCCGGGTTCTTGCGGCGTTGTTTGGCGCGATGGGTATTCTTTGGACGTTTGCACTTGGCATGCCGACATGGATTGGAAATCTCGTATTTCCGGGCTATGGGGAAATGAGCGCGGGCGGAAGCTTTGCAACGGTTATTCTGCCGCTGTTCCATTGGTTTGGCGCATTGGCCGCAAGACTGCCTGCCGGCCTTGTTTCATCCGTGCAGGGCAAGCGCGCTACTCCCGCGTAAGCGCCAGCGCCCGCGCATACGCTTCTTTTTTTGGCACGCCAAGCGCGCGTGCGGTTTCGGCGGCGGCGTCGCGTACGGACGCGCCGGCGCCGAGCAGTTCGTGCAGCGCCTTGTCGAGCGCCTCCGGCGTCACCGCGCAGGTCTTAGCGTTCGCGGCGTAAACGGCGATTACGCACTCGCCCCTGGGCGGCGCTTCAAGCTGCGCAATCAGTTCTGAAAGCGTGCCGCGCAGCACCTGCTCAAACCTCTTGGTCAGCTCCCGCAGCACCGCGGCGGGACAGTCGCCAAGCCGGCCGCGCAGCGCCCGCAGCGTCTTTTGCACCCTCTGCGGGCTTTCATACAAAACGGCCTGATGGCCGCAGGCGGCGATTGCGTCAAGCATCTCGCGCTGCGGCCTGCTTTCGCGCGGAAAAAAGCCGAAGAAGGTAAACGGCTGCGGCGGCAGGCCGCTCATAACGGCGGCAGCCAGCACCGCGCTTGCGCCGGGCAGCACGGTAAACTCCAGCCCGCGCGCGATGCAGGCGGCAACCAGCGCCGCGCCCGGGTCCGATATGCCTGGCATGCCCGCGTCGGAGGCGTAAACGAGGGTTTCGCCGGCGGCAAGGCGGCGGGCGGCCTCCCCGGCGCGCATGCGCTCGTTGTGCGCGTGGCAGGAGACGAGCGGCTTTTGTATGCCAAGGTGGTTGAGCAATTGCAGCGTACGGCGCGTATCCTCGCAGTAGACCGCGTCGCATGCCTTGAGCGCGTCAATGACGCGCAGCGTGAGATCACCAAGGTTGCCGATGGGCGTTGCGCACAGATACAGCATGCCGTTGCTCCTTACTGCGTCCATAAAACGGTACGCAGGTTTTCACCCGTGAGCTGGAGCACCAGGGTGGTGTTGCGGTCGCACAGGCGGCTCATCAGGCGTTCGCCGTAGCGGTCCTGCAGTTGCTTGAGCGACAGGTTGGTGATGCAAACGGTCGCGCGCCGCTGCATAACGCGCTCGTTGACGATGGCAAACAGCCATTCGACGGAGACGTTCGGGATGTCCGGCTCGCTGCCGAGGTCGTCGAGCACCAGCAGCGGCACGGAACAATAGCGCCTGGCGTTGTCCGTATGCGCGCGGATGTCGCAGAGCATATCCTGCACAAAGCGGTAGGCCGTGACGCGCGCGGTCTCCACGCCGCCGGAAATCGCCTCGTAGGCGACCGCGTTGCCCAGAAACGACTTGCCCAGCCCCGGCATGCCGGTCAAAAGCAGGTTCGGCCGCTCCGGGTGCGGCAGCGCCGCGGCGTAACGCTCGCAGAGGACCTTGGCGTTTTTGGTCCGCTTTTTTTGCGTTTCGTCCGGGTATACGGCCTCGGAGAAATTGGCAAACGTCTCGCGCGTGTTGATGTCCGCGTCGGGCTTTTGCAGTTCGCGGTATTTTAACCGGCAGGCGCACGGCCGCCGCGGCGCGCCGCCGACATACCCCGTGTCCCGGCAGGTCGCGCAGCGGTAGCGCAGCCGCAGCGTATCGGCGGGCAGGCCGAGCGCGGCGAGCAGCTCCTGCTCGCGCCGGTCCAGCTCTTTCAGCGCCGCGATGCCCTCCGCGGGCGTAACGGCATGCGCGCCTACGTCAAGAAAAAGCCGTTTCCGCCGATCGTCGAGCGTGCGCAGCTCCGGCGCGCGCGCAAACGCGCCGTCTACGCGCGTCTCGAGCGCGGCGCGCTCCTCGGCGCGAATCCGTGTATACAGGGTGTCCAGCGTGTCGTTCATAGGCGCATTATAAATCCTTGTCGAGATCGGCCAGCAGCCCGTCGAGCTGCTCGTCGGTCAGGTCGTGCTGCGTATAGCCGGGCCTGCGCCGCGGCCTCTGGCCGCCGGTGTTGGCGGCCGCGCGTGTTTTCTGGTACTCGGCAGCCTTCTCAATGGTATCCACGCCGTGCGCGTGCCAGTCGTTCCAGAGCTTTTTCATCAGGCCGAACGGCTCGTTTGCGCCCCTGCACTGCTCTGCGCCGAACAGCAGCAGTTCACGCGGCATGCGGTAGTCGTTGACATACATGGAAATCTGCGCGCGCTGGGTTTTGGTGGCGGGTTCAACCTTGCCGGCACGCTCGAACACCATGCGCGTAAACGCGCGCTCGCCCGCGTCCTTCGCATCGGCTTGCGAAATGTCGTCCGGAGCGACGTTGCCCGCGCGGTAAAGCTGCTCCAGCCGCTCGTCGAGATAGGCAAAATTCGGCGTGCCCGCAACTAAGAGGCGCGGCAGCACGCGCAGAATCGCCTCCTGCGTAAAGCCCCATTGGCCGGTCCATTTTTCATAGAGCGCCATCTCGGCTTTGGTGGGCTTGCGGGACTTGTTCCACTCGCGCAAAATCGCACTTGCACCATGTTTTTTCAGGTCGTAACGTTCCACATAGCGCAGCGCGTCGGCGCGCGTGCGGATGCCCTGCTCAGCCCACGACTGCGCGACCGCGCCGATGTAGTTGACGCTGACGCGTCGGCCTTTGCTTGCCATGCAGTGCGAAACAAGCTCAAGCGCCGCGTCTTCGTCGAGTCCGTAGACCTCGACCCAGTCGTAGACGTGACGCAGCTCGCGCAAATCGAACTGGCGAGGCGCGGTGAGCGAGTTGAGCGCGCACACAAGCCCGGCGTACCGCCCGGGCGCGGCAGCGGGGGCGGATAAGGCGGGCGCGCCGCTTATGGCGCGGTATTCCACAACCAGCGGGAGCTCGCTGCGGATAAGCACCAGCCCCTGCTCCTGCCAGTAGCGGAAGGCTTCGGTCACGGCGGTTTCCGAAAGGCCGAGCGCCTCGGTCGCGGCGGGTTCGGCCGTGGAGGCGTGGAAGCACTGCATCAGCCCATACAGATAGACGCGCACATGCGTGCCGTCGGCGTGGGGCAGATAATCGAGAATGAAGCGGTTGTCAACGGGCGTGAATGCCTCGCGCGCCGCGCCGGGTGCAAAACGTATCGTCATAGCGGTTATTGCAGGCTGAACAGCCGGAACATATGTTCATTGAACCACGTGTAGCCCAAATCGACACGTGTAAGAATCTTCAGATGCATCAGAATATCGAGCATCAGCCAGACAAGCAGCAGCGCCAGAACGGCGACCATCAGCCAGAGCAGCGGGATTCCCGGTCGGACGCGCCTGCACTGCGGCGGCGGGGCGGCGGGCCGGGGCGGCAAACCCTCCCGCAGCGCCGGGCCGGACGCGCCGCGGGGGGCGGGGGCTGCGGATTGCGCGGCGGCGGCGGGGCAATCCGCAGCGGAGGACTCCAAAATCGCGGCGCTTTGCACGGTCATAGGCGGTTCCACGGATATAACGGGCCCGCCCGAAAAGACAGGCGGCGCGCATGGAGGCGCGGTCGGCGGGGCCGGAGGGGGCTGCGGAGCGTGCATGCATTCTCCCCATGTGCGGGCCGTGCCGGCGGTGCGCGCGGCGGATTGTCCCGCCGTATAGCGGGCAAGCTCGTCCCTGGTGAGCACGGCGATACGCGCGTCGACGTCGATGGGACCGGGCGCCTCCATCAGCTCGTGCTGCAAACGCAGAAACACCCGCTTTACTACGCTGCGCGCGCCGGACACGCTGTTCAGGCCGCACAACGCGTTGAAATAAACCGCTCGTCCGCACATGGAAAACAGGGTCTTGAACGCCTCGGAATCGCCGAGATGAACGCGATATTGCAACTCATGGGAGATCATGTGCGCAAGCTCCTTTCAACAGCGTCGCCCTGCCGGGGATGCGGGAACCATTTATAAAAATTGCCTGCCCGCCCGGCGGCGCGCGGATTTCCCCCCAATGCCCGGCGAGGATTGCCGCCCCATGCGCCGGCGGGACGCATGGATAAACCGCGGCGGCGCCCTGCGGCGCTTGCCGGTCAATTGCGCGGGCATGGCCGGAACCATGCCGTAATTGTACCATGCAATCCCCAAAAAGAAAATAGGAATAGTCGCCAACCGGCGGGCCTATGCTTACAAGTAGGAGGCCAGACATGCGGATTGAGTGGAAAAAGGTTGTGCTGCTTGCGCTCTTGGCGGGGCTTGCCGCGCTTTTTTTGCGCGGGCTGACCATTGCCCGTTGCGGCGGCGAACCGGCCGTTGATCAGGTCTCGCCCGTCATCACCGTATATAACCATCGGGAGCAGGCGTATCAAAAAATGGCGCTTGAAGCGTATCTTGTGGGCGTAACGGCGGCGGAGATGCCGGTATCGTTCCCACTCGAGGCGCTCAAGGCGCAGGCGGTGGCCGCGCGCACCTATACGGTATACCATATGCTGCACAACGGCTGCAAGCAGTATGAGGCGGACGTATGTACCTCCAGCGCATGCTGCCAGGCATACAGTTCGGAGGAACGCATGCAGGAACGTTGGGGAAACGACTATATGGCCTGCAAAAAGAAGGTCGCGGAGGCCGTATCCGAAACGGCGGGGGAGGTGCTGCTGTATGACGGCGAACCCATCGAGGCGCTTTATCACAGCGCGTCCGGTGGGCGGACGGAAAACGTGGAGGACGTATACGGCACAAAGCTGCCCTACCTGCGCTCGGTTATGAGCACGGCGGAGGCGGGCACGTCCAAGCTGACGGGGAAAAAGACCATGACCGTTCAGGCGTTTTGCGACGCGGTCAACGGGCGCTGGGAAAAGGCGGGCCTGACGGCAGGCAATGCGGAAAAAAAGACGGTTATCGAACAGACGACCGAAAGCGGACGCGTGCGGAAAATCCGGCTCGGCGGCGTAAGCGTAACGGGCAGGCAGCTGCGCTCGCTGCTTTCGCTCGACAGCGCGCTGTTCACGGTTTCCTTTTCCGCGGGCAATGTAACCTTTGCAACCCGGGGCTATGGGCACGGCGTGGGCATGAGTCAGACGGGTGCAAACGTCATGGCGCTCGGCGGCGTCACATATGATAAAATCCTGCATTACTACTATACGGACGTGGACATCGGGCGGGTGAAGCTGCGGACGGGCAAATAACGGCGTGCTTTAAAAAGGGGCTTTCCCCGGAGGCGGTGGGGAACGGAGCCGAAACAGAGGCTCCCGCGGCGGCGCGACCCTCGTTCCATGCGCCCGACGGCGGACAACGCCGCCCGTATGGGCGCCGGTTACCGGATTTCCTGCTCAAGCGCGTCAAACACCGGCGCGTCGAAAAATTTGGAAAGCGGCATATTGAGCCCGTCGCAAAGCTTTTTGATGGTTGTGATGGAAAGCTCGCGGCGGCGTGCGTCAAGCATGCTGTACACGGTGGACGGCGTAACGCCCGACTGATTGGCCAGTTCATTTGGCGTCATACCCCGCTGTGAACAGATCGACCGAAATCGCCCGGCCACGGCGTCTTTCACGGGCATGGAAATCACCTCGTGAAAAGAGTATCGGAGTATGCGCATAAGCGTATACGCAATTGCGTAATATAATAAAATATGATAAACTCTGACATAAAATAGAACGGACTGGAGGAGCAGACACATGACGGATCGGGAGCGGCAAAAAGCGGCGTCGATCATAAGTGAAATTGCAGATCGTGAGGGCGTTTTGGAGGAGGAGGTTCGCGGGGAGATGCAGCGCGCAATCGACGCGGGCATGAAAAGCACGGACCCGCAGGCAAGGGCATTTTGGGCTTCAACCCCCTGGAAAAACAGGCGGCCGGGGTTGGAAGAGTTTCTTGTTTTTATGTCCCGGACAGTCATGGAAAGGACTGAAAGCAGACAAACAACGCGGCCGTAACCGGGCCCGGCGTGTTGAAAAAAGGGGTTCTATCCGGATTGCTCCGCCAATCCCATAAACGAAAACACGCAGGATCAACCAAACAATCCGTGAAAAGCAGCGACATATGCAGGGATTATGACGCCCTGCATGCGACAAAGCCGACAAGCAACGCGATCGTTCGAGGCGGCTGGCCGCATGAAACATCCCGCGCTTGCCGCGCCGTTTGATTGCCCGGTAACGGAGAGGACGGCTGTGCAAACAGGGCGCCGGGGATCTCACCGCCCGTAAATCCGGCACATTTCGGCAATCTTGTCGGCCAGCGCGCCGTCAAGCTGGTTGGGCAGCAGCCGCCAGCGCCAGTTGTTGCCGCCGATGGTGCCGGGGATGTTCATGCGCGCGGTGGAATCCAGCCCCAGATAATCCTGCAACTGGCATACGAACAGGTCTGCAATGGAGCCCATGCCGCCGCGCACCAGGCCCCAGTGATAGCCTTCGCGTTCGTTGAGGCCGAGATAGCGCACCGCCATGTCCACATCGTCGTCGGCAGCCTCGGCAAACCAGCCCGCCGCAGTGGTGTTGTCATGCGTGCCGGTATAGCACACGCAGTGGCGCGTATAGGTGTGCGGCAGGTAGTTGCTCGGCTCGCGCGCGTCAAAGGCGAACTGAAGCACCTTCATGCCGGGGAAGCCTGAGACGTCGACCAGCGCGCGCACGTCGTCCGTCAAAAAACCCAGATCCTCGGCAATGATACTAAGCTGCGGAAAGCGGCTTTTGAGCGCGTTCGTAAAACGCAGCCCGGGCCCCGCCACCCATTCGCCAACGCGCGCCGTAGGCTCGCCCACGGGGATTTTCCAGTAGGATGAAAGCCCGCGGAAGTGGTCGATGCGCACCATGTCGAACAGCTGCGAGGCCGATCGCATGCGGCGCGTCCACCATGCGTAGCCGTTGCCGGCCATGTGCGCCCAATCATAGAGCGGGTTGCCCCACAGCTGCCCATCCGCGGAAAAATAGTCCGGCGGAACGCCCGCCACCGCAAGCGGAAGACGCTGCTTGTCGAGCAAAAACTCCTGCGGCTCAGACCAGACGTCGGCCGAATCCAGCGGTACATAGATGGGCAGGTCGCCGATGATGCGGATGCCGCGGTCGTTGCAGTAAGCCTTAAGCTTTTTCCATTGCCGGTCGAACAGATATTGAAGAAAACAGTAAAATTTGCAGCGGCCGCCTAAGCGCGCCCGCGCTTCTTCAAGCGCGGCCTCTTCGCGCATGCGGACGGGCGCCGGCCACTCCGGCCAGGCGCGCCCGCCGTTTTCATCCTTGAGCGCCATAAACAGCGCATAGTCCTCCAGCCAGGACGCGTTTTGTCTGGAAAACGCGTCGATCCGCGCCGGAAGCGCCGCATCGTGCCGCGCGCGCCTAAACGCGCGCATAAGCACATGGAACCGGTGCTCGAAAACACGCCCGTAATCCACGCGCATGGGATCAGAACCCCAATCGCACGCGACGTCCTCCGGCAAAAGCAGGCCGTCGTCGATCAGCATATCGAGGTCGATGAAGTACGGATTGCCCGCCACGGCGGAGAACGACTGGTAAGGCGAATCGCCAAAGCTGGTCGGACCCAGCGGAAGCACCTGCCAGTAGCGCTGCCGGGCGCGCTTGAGAAAATCCGCGAACGCATACGCCTCCTTGCCGAACGTGCCGATGCCGTAGGGCGAGGGAAGCGACGAGATGTGCATGAGAATACCGCTTGAACGCTGCATGTTAGTATACCAGACTCGTTGCAAAGTAACGGCTGTGCCGCCTGAACCGATTATGGGAAAAAATGCGGATATTGTCAAGGGTTTTTCCGTGCGGGTGTGGATCGACCCCTGCAAAAGACCGCCCGGAGCCGCCTGTATGACGCCCTGCCGGGCGGCGCGCACAAATAACGGGGACCGGCTTGCGGTTACCCCTTGACCGCGCCGTCGATGACGCCCTTGATGATATATTTCTGGCAGGCCAGATAGAACACGATGATCGGGATGATGGCCAGCACCAGACAGGCCATGATCGCGCCCATATCGACCCGGCCGTATCCGCCGCGCAGATACTGGATGACGATGGGGATGGTCTTGTATTTTTTGATATCCAGCACCAGATACGGCAGCAGATAATCGTTCCAGATCCACATGGTTTCGAGGATGCCGACGGAGATATACGTTGGCTTGAGCACGGGCAGCACGATGCGGAAAAACGTCTGCGGCGGGGAGCAGCCGTCGATCATGGCGGCCTCCTCGATCTCAAGCGGAACCCCCTTGACAAAGCCGCAGAACATGAACACCGCAAGCCCCGCGCCAAAGCCTAAATAGACCACCACAATGCCAAGCGGCGTGCCGAGGCCGAGGACGTTGGCGGTTTTGCTCAGCGTGAACATGAGCATCTGGAACGGCACGACCATTGAGAAAATGCATAGGTAGTAAATCAGCCGGGTCCACTTGTTCTGCACGCGGGTGATGTACCACGCGCACATGGACGTGCAGACGAGGATGACCACAACCGACAGCACCGTGATGAACAGGCTGTAGCCGAAATACTTGAAAAACTCGATTTCCCTGACGCCGCGGATATAATTTTCCAGCCCCACAAAGCTTTCCGCGCCGGGCAGTTCAAAGGGCGTGAGGTTGATGAACGTTTTCTCCTTGAAGGAATTGGTGATGATCAGGATGATGGGGACGACGTAAGCCGCCGCCAGCACGCCGAACAGCACGCTCAGCAGAGAATCGACCCGTTTTGTACGGCTTCTCATCAGGACTGCACCTCCCTGCTGCGCGTCAGCCGGAGCTGAATGAGCGAGATACATACCACAAGAAGGAAGAATATCACGGCTTTCGCCTGGCCGACGCCCTCCCAGCCGACGCGTCCGTAGAACGTATCGTAGATGTTGAGCGCAAGCAGCTGGCTGAGCTTGGCCGGTTCGCCCGCGGTCAGCGACAGGTTCTGGTCGAACAGCTTGAACGAGTTGGTCAGCGTCAAAAACGTGCAGATGGTGATCGAGGGCATGAGCATGGGCAGCTTGACGCGGAAAAAGGTCTGCGTCCTGGTTGCGCCGTCAATCTGCGCGGCCTCGAGGATATCGCCCGGAATGGTCTGCAGGCCCGCAACGTAGATGATCATCATGTAGCCGATCTGCTGCCAGCACATTAGAATCAACAGACCCCAAAAGCCGTAGGCTTCCGAATAGGTCAGCGTGCGGCCGTACTGCGCGAGCACGCCGTTGAAGATCAGCTGCCAGATGTAGCCCAGCACAATGCCGCCGATGAGGTTGGGCATAAAGAAGACCGTGCGGTAGGTGTTCGTGCCGCGGATGCCGCGCGTAAGCGCCATGGCGATCAACAGCGCGCAGACATTGATGATGATGAGCGAGGCGACGGCAAACAGCGCGGTGTACCAAAACGCATGGATGAACGTCTCGTCGCCCCAGATTTTGATATAGTTTCCTAATCCAACCCACTGTGCGTCGTTGATGGTGTTAAACTTGCAAAACGAAAGATAGATGCCCAGTATGAACGGCACGAGGAAGCCGATCAGAAACGCGATCAGCGTAGGCAGCGCAAAGATGGGGAAATACTTTTTGATGGCCCGTTCCATGTGGTCAACCCCCTTAATCATGGGCGGCGGAACGCGGTTGCCGCCGGCATCGGAAACGCAGGGGTGAACGAACCGTTCGTTCACCCCCGTTTAAAGTTGCGTCCGTGTGCTTACGCAGCGCCGAACACTCTCTCGTACTCGGCGGCCCAGCCGTCGACAAACGCGGTCTTCACGTCGTCCCAGGCGCCGGTGCCCGCGGCATACGCCGTAAGCGCGGAGCCAACGCCGTTCTTCCATTCCTCAGAGGGCATGGACGGGAAACACCACTTGACGCTGGTCTTGCCGGCGGCAATGTAGTCGTTGGCGTCGCGGATGAGCTTGTTGTCGGGCAGGTAGTCCGCGCCGAATGTGGTGAACGGCGTGACGAAGCCCATCTCGTTTGCCATGCAGCTGCGGCCCTCGTCCGAGGTGATGACCCAGTTGAGGAAGTCGAGCGTCGCCTTCTGGTCGACCTCGCTGGCCTTGGCGTTGACGCACCAGTAGTTTTCGGAACCGGTGCACAGGCCCTGGCTCTCTTCACCCTCGACGCCGATGTAGATGGGCATCATGCCGATGTTCTCATCGCCGAGATCCTTGATGTCGTTGTAGGCCCAGGTGCCGTTCTGGTAGAACGCGGCTTTGCCGGACTTGAATTCGGCCACCGCGTCGTCGCCGGTCTTGCTCGACAGCAGCGCCGGGTCGGTGGTGGAATCGGTGATGTACAGATCCCAGATCTGCTTGTAGTTGTCGAGATAGGTGCCCTTGATGGCTGCGGTGGAGCCGATGCCGTCGGCTTCATATTCATAGTAGATGGGCAGGTTGGCCAGGTGGGTTTTGAAGCGCCAGTCGGAGGATCCGTCCATGCCGGCGGAGGTGAAGGCGCCTTCAATACCCAACTCGGCTTTTTTGGCCTGCATATCGTCGGCAACGGCCTTGAGGGCGGCGAAGTGATTGATCTCGGAAACATCCTTGATCAGCGCGCCGTCGAGCGCGGCATACTGGTCGATGATCTGTTTGTTGTAGATGATGCCGTAGGTCTCGATGACGTAGGCCACGCCATAGACCGCATCGCCCTCTTTGAGCGCGAAGTCGTCGCTGGAGAGCGCCTTATAGACCTCCGAGCCGGACAGATCGGCGCAATAGTCCTTCCAGCTATACAGGCCGACCGGGCCGTTGACCTGGAACAGCGTGGGCGGTTCAGACTTGGCAATCTCGCTCTTGAGCGTGTTCTCATAGGTACCGGAGGCGGCGGTTACGACCGTGACCGGCACGCCGGTCTGCTCGGTGTAAACCTTGGCCAGTTCCTGCCACTGGGCATCCTGCTCAGGCTTGAAGTTGAGATAGTAAACCGATGCGGCGTCCGCTTTTTTGCAGCCGGCAAACATGCCGACGGCCAGAACGAGCACCAAAATTAGGGCCAGCGTCTTTTTCATCATGGGTTCCTTCCTTTTCCTTTTGATTATTTTCATGCACAGCTTGCGCACATGAACGGTTTTGCATGCCCACGGCGGGCGGTTCAGGCTTTGAGCGGGAGGACCGAGCCGCCGGCCCGCAGCGTGGCTGAAAACAACACATGCCGGTTTTCACCGCGCCCTTCGATCAGGTCGACGAGCGTATGCGCGCATTCGCGGCCAATCTCCACCACGGGCTGCACCAGCGTGGTCAGCGTCGGCAGCGTATATGCCGAAAGCTCCAGCCCGTCTATGGCGATGATGGAGCAATCCTCAGGCACGCGGCGGCCGCGGTCGCTCAGCGCCTTGATGGCGGCGATGGCCATGATGTCGGCAATGGCAAACATGGCGGTAAACTCCGCGCCCGTATCGATAAACGACGTGACCGCGCGGTGGATGGCGCCCATGTCCGAAAAGCTGCCGGCCTGCACGACCAGCGCCGGGTCGAACGCGATGCCATGCGCGCGCAAGGCGTTTTTATAGCCCTCGGTGCGCAGCTCGCTGATGGAGGTATCATGCTCGTCGTCGCACAGCAGAGCAATCGTTCGGTGCCCCAGCGCAATCAACGCATCCACGGCCTCCTCGGCCGCGCGTTTATCGTCGATTGCTATGGAGGAGTAGGCGCTTTCGGCCAGCGTTCCAAACGTATTGGTATAGGTGCCCATGACAAACGGCACGCTGATGAACGCAAGATCCTCGGGCACATAGTTGAACCGCCCGCCCAGAAACAGGATGCCGCGCAGCTTGCGTTCAGTAATGCGCATGGCTGCGGCGTGCAGCTCGTCGTCGCCCGAATCCATGTGGTGCAACTCCAGCGTATAGCCGCGCTGCGTCACCTCGCGCTCAATGACCTTGACCAGCTTGGAAAAGAACGGGTTGTTTACCCCGCGTATCAAAAGCGCGATGGAGTCGGACGTGGTGCGCACAAGGTTGCGCGCGCTGTTATTGGGGATGTAGCGCAGCCATGTAACCGCCTCCATCACTTTAGCGCGCGTGGCGTCGCTTACATCGGGGTGATCGTTGAGCACCCGTGAAACGGTGCTGACCCCAACGCCGCAGTATTGTGCGATGTCCTTGATGTTCGTCATGCGTTTTCCAAAGCGATCCAATTCTGGCCTTCCGCTTGCTTTCGTTGATGTAAAACGTTCCCGGCAACGATACTGGTAACGTTTCCAAGAATTGTAAATTTATTGTATCACCGGAGAAAGCCAATTGTCAAGCGTGTGAACGGAGAATATGCAAGGGGTACTGTAGCAACTTTAACGTTTGCACCGTGTGGATTCGCGGACATCCATTTGGGAGAACCGAACACACGGTTAATGCATAGGATCCGGCAGAAATATACACAATACCAAATCGGAATTGCGGAGTGCATAGATATGAATTTAGGAACAGACCCGTCAACGATGGGATGAACGCCGCGCCGCCTATCACGCAGACGTTCCACAACCTTCTGTAATAAACGAAACTTCATGCAAGTCAGAGCTTGCGGCGCGAAGGATGAAAACGTCGAGCGAAAGCGCGGCGTGTTCCGGTAGAATGGGAATGTACGGCAAAGGCCGATGTTTTTTGAAGCTGTGAGCGGCCTTGCGCCCGCATAAAGTATTGCTTATACTTGCGCCCCTCCCGACGGGACTTTTTTTGCGTTTTCCGCCTTGCAAAACGCTGGTGTGGGTTTTTATCATAAAAACGGCACACGTCCTATACGGTGTGCCGCTGCAATTGATTCCGCACATGAAGTTCTACTGCGCTTTTTTTAGCTGCTGAATATCTTCGTTCATTTGGCGCACCACGGTTTTTAAAAACTTGACCTCATCCTCCAGGTCGTCAACGCGCGACCGTGGAATCAGCCTCTCCTGAATCAGCAATTGCCCCTCGGCCAGCGCCTCTATTTTAGGCTCGATCACAGCTTCCAATTTAATATTGATTTTTACAATATCGTTCTGCATGCCGGAAATATCGCCACGCATGCCGGAAATATCGCCACGCATGCCGGCGATATCGTTTTGCATGCCGGAGACATCGTTTTGCATGCCGGCCATATCACGGTGTATGCCGGAGATATCGTTTTGCATGCCGGAAATATCGCCACGCATGCCGGAGATATCGTTTTGCATGCCGGA